>JAAUOI010000009.1 GCA_012036375.1 Allobrachymonas sp.
GCCCGACGCAGCCCTTGCCGCCGAGCGATGGTAAACCATGGCTCTGGGAAGCGCTCAAAACACCGGCTTTTGCCAAGTTTGAGCTTGACCCCGCGCTGCAGTTAAGTCTTAGCCAAGGGAATGAAACACTAACGCTGAGTGCGGACCCGGGCCCGCCGCAGCTGACCTGCGTCGACCAAAATGATTGGCCGGTTTTTACCATTCAAGTGAGCTTGCCGGAGGTCAAAAACGCGCAGGGCAAGGCACTTGCGCGTTTTATCGAAGCAGATGCAAGCGGCGCGCTGGTGGTGCGCGCCGCGCCGGAATAGCCGCTAGTCTTCAGCGCCCGATTTGAAAATCAGATCACCGCAAAAACCGCGATAGAGGCACTCGGCGTAATCTGGATTATTGGTAAAGGGGTTGCGATTATTTTGGTAGCCAAACACCACATCGTTACGCCGCACTTCGCCCGCGTCGGGTCGATCCGATCGATTCCAGAACAGCAGCGTGTCAAGCTTGCCCATATACCCGATGGCGGCAAATGCGCCAGACGGTGTGGTTTGAATCAGCGACATATCGTTGGTGGCGCGTAAATCGGGCTCTTGAATGGTGAGTGTTGGATGGTTGCCGCCTTCATAGCGAATATCGCCATACAAAATGGCGCGCGCCAGGTCGCCTTTGCGCTTGTTCCAGGGTTCAAACACGCTTGCGAACCAGTTCGAGTTTGCCCGGATATACGCCGCTGCCACCCGCCATCGCCATTGTTGGCGGTGGTCACGCGCTCGGCGCAGCCGCTCGCGCAAAAATCAAAGGGTAAATTACCGCGGTCGGAGTTGTACTGCACATTGCTGGCAAACAGCATATGCGCATCGGTGTAGGGCAATTTGGCACGTTGCCCGCGTTCACGCTCACCGTGAGTCGATCATTGAAGCCATAGGAGTTAGGCCAGGAATGTTCGCGATTAAAAGAGATCATGGCGTTATTGTTAACGCCCGCGCGGTCCTGGCACTTGGCATAGGTTTCGTTTTTGTAGACGTCCAGCACGCGGGTGCTGTTGCCAGGGGCTTCGTCCGCCGCCTCGATAATGCGCCAGACGCTATCGCCCTCGCCAGGTGAGGTGCAAATGCTGGAGGAATAAAAGTAGCAGTTGTGCCCACGAATCAGCTGGTGCAGGCTTGTGCGTAAGGTGGTTGCACTGCTCGCGTCGACGCTCGCGTAGTAGCCCGCACCGGAGGCGGTATTAAAGTTCACATTGACATTCGCAGGCAGCGGATTGGCCACGCCGTCCAGATCGCTGACCAGGCTTGCAATAATGCTGAGCACGCAGGTTTCAGACGCAAGGAAATCCGGGCTCGGGTCTAAGGTGCGCTGGTTGCCGCTGGCATTGCTGCTGACCACTAAAGTGTGCGCATTGGACGCAGAGCAAGTCAGGGTAAATGCGCCCGCCTGGGTCGTGACCGGCTCAGAGAAATTGACCACAAGATTGCTGTTGAGCGCGACGTTGATCTGATTGTTTGCCGGAATCGTGCTGCTCACGCTCGGCGGATTATCGACCGCGGTTTGGAAGCTGAAGTTGAAGTTCGCGGCCATCGCGTCGGGCGTGCCGTCGCTGTCTTGCACCAGTGCGCCGACGATGGTCACGCTGCAATTTTCATTGGCCGCGAAATCTGTGTTTGGGTCAAGTGTATATACGCGTGGCCCGCCGCTCACCGCAGCACTGCGTGCGCCGCTGGCGCAATTTATTTGAAACCAAGCGCCCGACACATTGACGTTTTCTGAAAAGCTGATGGTGATGTTGCTGTTGAGCGCGACATTGACAGCTAAATTCGCAGGCGCTGTGCTCGCCACAGTCGGCGCGATATCAACGGGTGTGCCACCAATCTCGATGTCGTCCACGCCAACCCATTCGTCATTGCCGACCGCATTGCTAGTCATAATGCGCAATTGCACCAGCGCTTGATTGTTATAGGCCGCAGGCAGCAAAACATCGACCGCGCTCACCTGGGTTGCGGCACTGACGGTGGTGGCATCGGCGACGAACGCGTCTGCGATATTGTTGAAAGCGCCGGTATTGCCAATCCGCGCATGCAGCGCAAAAGGCTGTATCGCGTTATTGGCGCTCGCGTCAAGATCACGCAGCTTATAGCGCACTGGCACATTGCTTTGGCCGCTTAAGTTCAGGCTCAGCAATAAATACGGCGCATCAGCCGTGCCGCTTGAGCGAGACGTAGCGCATTGGCGAGCACGATCGGCCCTTCAAAAATCGCAGGCATCAGCTTGACTTGAAGGTCAATGAGGACGAGTTGGGAGGCGGTGGATTCGATGAGCATGTCTTGATTATCAGCGCTTCAGACAAACACATTTCTAAACGCCTTGCGTTTGTTGGTGCGATACACCGCGAAATCAGCGCGATCCACCGTCATGATGTCGGTCACGCCGCTTGAATTGGCCAGCCAAACGAGCGAGGCATCTGCCAAATCCATTGGGCGATCAGCATACTTGCGCATCATGGTCGCCAAGCCGGGCAAATCCTCGGTTTGAAGCGAAGCAATACGAATCTGATCGCGCACCGCGCCTTCATGCAGCCACATCAACAAATCGGCTTGCGCATCAGCGCTGAAATCCAAAAAATACATCACTTCGGAAATCACTTCCCAGCTCGTGAGCAAGCGTATATGCGAGCCATGCTGCTTAAAGAACGCAAGAGCTTGGGAATGGTAATGATCTGCGCGATTGAACAAAGCAACCAGCGGGCCGCTGTCGCAGAGCAACTCACGCCGCCCAAGAGATGGCTGCTGCGCCATCAGCGTGAGCCAGCAGTTTGATTGGCTTTGCGTTTGGCAGCGAGTCGCTCTTTCACGACGCTCTTGATCTGCGCAGACTGGCGCGATGCATCGGCATGCTTGCCAAACACCGATGCACCCAAGTCATACAAGCTCGTCTGCTCCATCGCAGGCGCAGTGCGCGCCCAATGGCGCAGCGCCTGCTTAACAATATCCGTCTTCGACAAACCCGTGCGCTGGTGCAACTGCTGCATCAGCGCAGAGTCGTCAGAGCCCAAACGCAGGCTGAGAAATTGGTCAGGCAGAGCAACTGTATTCATGATGCCGTTTATTGTAGTACAAAACAAATTTTTGTGCAACATCATCAATTGACACTTGGCACAACGCATGCCCTCATCACAACATCTAATCGGCCTGCCGCATCGCGGTCACCTCAATTTCAATCTTCATGCGCGGATCGGCCAAGCCTGCGGAAATCATCATCGCGGCAGGCCGGATGTCACCAAAATACTGTCGCAAGACTGGCCAGCATTGCGGAAATTCATCGCCATGGGGGAGCACATAAGTAACGCGCACTACATCCGCCAGGCTCGATCCTGCTTGCGCTAGCGCCGCCGCGATGTTCTTGAGGCACTGCGCGGTTTGATCTACCAAGTTGTCGGAAATCGTCATGGTTTGGTAATCAAAACCCGTAGTGCCCGAAACAAAAATCCAATCGCCTTGCACGACGGCGCGGCTGTAGCCGATTTCGGCTTCGAAAGTAGAGCCTGAGGAGATGAGGGTGCGAGTCATGATGCGTGGCTTTCTCAATGTGAACGAGAAATCGTAGCAAACCCAGCGACAATCCTTGTATGCAAAGCACAGCCGCCCACGGCGTACAACACTACGAGAATTTCCCCGTCGCCTCTTGGCTCACGCCGGCTCATTTGCGGCCTGCGATTGTGGCGATTTATTGGTTTGCGCGGGTGGCGGATGATTTGGCGGATGAAGGCGATGCGAGCGCCGAGCAGCGCTTGACGGAGCTTGCGGCTTATCGCGCTGATTTACTGGCCTGCTCGCAAAACCTTCTCGTCTCGCCGCGCTGGGCGGGTATCTTCAAGCCGCTCGCCGAGCAAATTGCAGCGCACCAACTGCCGGTCAACCTGCTCACCGATTTGCTCGATGCCTTCGAGCAAGATGTGCGCTACACGCATGAGCGGCGCTGGTATGTGAGCATGCAGGAGCTGCTCGATTATTCGCGCCGCTCGGCCAATCCTGTAGGGCGCTTGCTGCTGCATTTGTATAAGGTAAAGGGCGAGGCGGAGTTAGCAGCATCCGACGCGATTTGCTCTGTCTTGCAGCTCATCAATTTCTGGCAAGATATTTCGCGCGATGTGCCGCGTGGCCGCTACTACTTGCCACTCAAAGCGCTACAAGCGCATGGCCTCTCGCCTGCCGCCGTACTCGCCTTGGAAGACACGCCTGACACTATAAAAAATGTAGCACTCTGCGCAGATTTTTCCTTGAGTTTGATGCAAAAAGGCTTCAAATTGCCGGCAGCAGTGCAACAACAAGTTGGTGCACAAATGGGTAAATTTGCAGGCTGGAGACTCAGCCTCGAATTGCGCTGCGTCATCCACGGTGGCCTGCGCATTTTGGAAAAAATCCGCGCCATGGAGCATCGCACTTTGCAAGCGCGGCCAAAGATCAGCGCATGGGATGGCTGCGTCATTCTCTGGCGAGCACTGATGCACTAGGCGTAAAACCACTGAAGCTGTCGCAGATAATCACAGCATGTCCCCCGAACAGTACGCCCAGCAAAAAGCCGCGCAAGCCGGCAGCAGCTTCTATTACGCCTTCCTTTTCCTGCCCAAAGAGCGCCGCGCCGCCATCACCGCGTTTTATGCGTTTTGCCGCGAGGTGGACGATGTGGTCGATGAAGTGAGCGACCCCGGCGTGGCCGCCACGAAGCTTGCTTGGTGGGCCAAAGAAGTGGCGCAAGCTTTCGCAGCTCCAGAAGTCACAGCCAACCGCCACCCCGCCCTGCTCGCCATCCTGCCGCATGCCAAAACCTTTGGCATTGAAGAGCGCCATCTGCAAGCCGTCATCGAAGGCTGCCAGATGGACCTCACGCAAACCCGCTATCTCGATTACCCCGGCTTGCAAAATATTGCCACCTCGTCGCAGGCATCGTCGGCGAAGTCTCCGCCCGCATCTTCGGCCAATCTGACGAACGCACCAGCCAATACGCCCACCAGCTCGGCCTCGCTTTGCAGCTCACCAACATCATCCGCGACGTCGGCGAAGACGCGCAACGCGGCCGCATCTATCTGCCCGTCAATGAACTGCAAAAATTCGACGTCAAAGCCAACGAACTCGGTCTCGGCCAAAAAGGCTACAGCGAGCGCTTCACCGCCCTCATGCAATTCCAAGCGAAACGTGCGCAGCAGGTGTACGACGAAGCCTTCGCCCTGCTCCCAGCGCAAGACGCCCGCGCTCAAAAGCCCGGCCTCATGATGGCCAAAATCTACCGCGCCCTCCTTGACGAAATTCAGCGAGAAAACTTCCAAGTCCTACACCAACGCATCAGCCTCACGCCCTTGCGTAAGTTCTGGTTGGCGTGGAAAGTCCAAGCTTTAGGGCGATGACAAATGGGGTCAGATCACAATTCAGGACAACGATTTATCCGAAGCGAAACCATGCCATGACGAAATTGTGCTCTGACCCCATTTGTCAGCGCTGTCTCCGTAGCGAAGAAGCCCCCGCATGAAAGTCCTCGTCGCCGGCGCAGGCTGGGCAGGCTTAGCAGCCGCTGTCGAACTCACAAAATCCGGCCACCAAGTCACCGTCATAGAAGCCTCCCGCACAGTAGGCGGCAGAGCCCGAGCCCTCGAAGTCCAGCTCCCCAACGGTGAAAAAACCACCCTAGACAACGGCCAACACATCCTCATCGGCGCCTATTCCGAAACCCTGCGCCTCATGCGCGAAGTCGGTGTAAATCTGCAAGATGTACTGATGCGATTGCCACTCACTCTCAAATTTCCAGCTACAAGTAGCGCTGAGGGCGCTACGGGCGACCAGTTAGTTCTCCCAGATTGGAAAAATCCCCTCATCAAAGGCCTAGACGTCGCTTGGGGCATCCTCCAAGCACGCGGCTGGAGTTGGGCAGACAAACTCTCCCTGCTTCGTGCCGCAGCACTGTGGCGACTCAAGGGCTTTGAATGCGCTGCGCACACCACGGTCGCCCAGCTCTGCGTAAGGCTCACGCCCCCCGTCATGCAAATGCTCATCGAGCCCCTGTGCGTCTCGGCGCTCAATACGCCCGCAGACCGCGCCAGCGGCCAAGTCTTCCTGCGCATCCTGCGCGATTCGCTCTTCGCCGCGAGCACGGCCACGGAAGATTTCCAATGCAACAGCTCCAATTTTCTGCTCCCCAAAACAGACCTCGGCCAACTCTTCCCTGAAGCTGCCGCCGCGTGGCTCGCCAAGCATGGCTGCGAAATACGCCGAGGCCAACGCCTTACCCACATCACTGTCAACACCACTACAAGCCTCAGCAACAGCAGCCATTCACTATCAAAACAAGAGCACTCCGCGCACATTTCATGCCGGGTAGAGCCCGATTTGGTTCAAAATTTCGACCAAATAGTCGTCGCCACTCCGCCAGCAGAGGCCGCCCGCATCGCCCGCGCATCAGGCTTTAATGATTGGGCCAACACCGCAGACGCTTTGCAATATGAAGCCATCGCCACCGTCTATGCTCATGCCCCAGAGGCCAACCTCCCTTGCCCCATCATGCGCTCAAAAGTAGCGCCCCAGAAGGCGATGCCCCCGCCCAATTCGTCTTCGACCGAGGCCAACTCACCGGTAAATCAGAAGAACACAACGGCATCCTCGCCTTCGTCGTCAGCGCAAGCCAAGGCGATGCCGAAACGCTTGGGTCTAAAGTCATCGCCCAAGGCAGACAACAACTCAATCTACCCAACTTACAAGCATTGCAAACCATCATCGACAAACGCGCCACCTTCGCCTGCACACCAGACTTGCAGCGCCCCGCCGCACAAATCGCCCCCCGGCATCACCGCCTGCGGCGACTACATCCAAGGCCCTTATCCTTCGACCTTGGAGGGAGCTGTACGCAGTGCCTACACGAGTGCAGACGGCTTGCCTGCCCTCACAAATCAGTAAGTCATGCCTGCTGCCGAATCACACAGCATCCGTTGCGAACAGATTGATTGATTCGGCCACCATGGCCTGTAGGCTTCCCGACTCCATATAGGTTTTGCGAAGGTGATGAGCATCACTGCCTTGATGGCTGATGCGATAGATGCGCTCCATCGCTTCTGCGCTGTTCAGGACATCCGATTGCGGCTGAATACGCCTGAGGGTGGACAAGATGTCCTCGCGCAAGGGGATTTGCTCATAAGTTTGGGGGTGAACTAACACCCCGTCCAAACCAAAGCGGCAGGCTTGGAAACGGTTGTAGTTGTAGACCAAGTAATCGTCTTCACGGGGTATTGAATCACGACACTCCAGCAAGTACTTGCACAAAGCCTGCAAATAGCAAGCAAGCGCCGCTGCGCGCTCCACTGTAAGCGGCGTGTCACACACACGCAGCTCGATGGTTCCATACTCCGGCTTGGGGCGAATATCCCAATAAAAGTCCTTCATACTTTTGACAACACCGGTGAGTTCCATTTTGGAAAAATAGTCGCGTTCAAAGTCACTCCATCGCAACGTGAACGGTGCACGGCCACTCAGGGGAAAAGCAAACACTGAATTCAATCGCGCAGAGCTAAATCGAGTGTCGTTACCTTGGACGAATGGAGAAGATCCGGAAAGCGCAATGAAATGCGGCACATAGCGGCTCAGCGAGTGAAGGAGATACATGGCTTCATCACCGTCGGAGCAGCCAATATGCACATGCTGCCCGAAGATGGTGAATTGTTTTGGGTCCAGGTAGCCGTACAGTTCGGACACTTCCTTGAAGCGCGGCTTGTCAAAAATCCGCCGTTCGGACCACAGCTGAAAAGGATGTGTGCCACCGCCGCAAATGCCCACATTCAGGCTATCGGCCGCCTTGACCAAGAGAGAGCGCATGGTGCGAAGCTGCGCCAGTAAGCTTGCATATTCAAATTGGATGCTGGTGGCAATTTCAATCATGCTCTCGGTGATTTCCGGAGTCACAACCCCTGGGAAAGGCTTTCGACCTAGCAGTTCCAACATATCCGGGCTGGCTGCGGCCAGATCATGGTCGCTCAAACTCACAAGCTGAAGCTCCAGCTCCACGCCCATACTCAAAGACCGTGACGGTGCAAATGCTTGTAGTGGCATGGCTTATTCCTTCGAAGAATGCGATTCTTTGGCAAGCATCAGAGCGTATTGCACCAGCAGCGGTCCCAGTATTTCCATCAGCAACGCACCAGTCACCAGCGCGGGTAATTGATCCAGCAATTGGATGCCCAGATGCCGCGTTTGCTCCAGCATCAAGATCACAAATGCTGACATGGGCGCGGTTGCCACCCCCACCAAAAAGCCCTTGCGCCAAGAAATGCCACTGACCCGTGCAAAAGCTCCCAAAGTAGCAATTTTCACGACTTGGCGTACCACGATGATGGTAGCGCCCAAGCTAAATCCAACCACCACACTGTGCCAACTGACGGTGGCTGCTACATAAACGAAGAGCAGGATTGACATCAGATCACCCAAAGCGCCAAATCCGCGTTGCGAGGCGCTCAGGGCAATGCGTTGATGCCGCGCCATCACGCCAAAGGTTAGCGCTGCGAGCACGGGTGACAGCTTGAGGCTATGCGCGATCGACACCACCAGCACGACGGCCATCGTAAAGACAAGCGTGCTATCCTGAGTGACACGATGCAAGGCGCGAAGCAAAGTGCTCACCAACGCCCCCGCTACGCTACCCAGCAGCAAGGACGCGCACAGTACCAAGACGCTGCTGTAGGTTGCAGACAGCAAATTGCCAGAGGTTTGAAAGACTAACCACCCCACAATCACTTTGAAGCTGAACACAGCCAACAAACAGTTCAGTACAGACAAATGCAAGATGCGCTCTGTCACCTGACCTGAACTCTTTTGCTCATTAATGACGCGCAACACAGTAGCAGGCGAGGTGGCCATCGCAAGTGAAGCGATCATCAGCGAAGGCACGGCGGGTTGACCTATCCAAGAAAACAGAAGATAGACCGCCCCGAAAGTTACCGTCGCTTCAACCACACTAGCCGTTGTGAGCCACAGATTCTTGCGAATCCAAAAGATATTGAACCGATATCCGCATTCGAAAAGAATCAAGCCAAACGCGATATTGGCCAGGAGCAACATATTGGGCGATTGCTCAGTGGACAGCCACCCTAGTGAGTGTCCAGATAAACCGAAGCCGATCAGCGCGTATACGCTGATCTTCGGCAGTTTCAATCGCTGATGGACAAACTCGCCCGCGATCCATGCTAGCAATAGCGTCAGGGGCCAGGCAATTTCGGTCAACAGCGTGTTGATATCCTGCATCCGCATCTCCAATCTAAACCAAATTGTAAAAGCCTGCTTGAATACTACTTGATGAACGCCTGACAGATGAACGCCTGACAAGGCTTTTATCCTTTGACCCTAGTAGGCGCAATTTACTCTGACCTACAGGCAGCGCATGACAGATGAGCTGTCTCGGTTATATTCCTCTTGCGAAAGTAAAGCACCTGATCAATTTGAGGCGGTTCAACGCGTGTCCCCCCAACAAAACTCTCTCAGTCAGCCATCCCATTCTGAGGCACACTCACCTGCCACAAGTTTGCTCTCCCAGCTCGCGCAGGAGCTGCAGACTTTTGCGCCCTTTGCGCAGATGGCCTTGGCCGATGTGCAAGCGCTGATTGCGGCGTGCAGGCAGAGTTATTTTGCATCTGGGGAGGCGGTCCTCTCGCCAGCAGATGGGCCTGTGACAGCTTTGATGATCGTGCGACGCGGTGCGATTACAGGTTCGCAGGGGATAGCGCACTATGCCGCTCAAGCTGTAGGCCAAAGCACGAGCGGGTTTTTGTATGAGGCGGGGGATGTATTTCCGGTGAGCGCCGCGATGGCGGCTCGGGCGGTGACGGCGCATTACCAGGCGAGTGAGGATTGCTTTGTGTTGTCTGTGCCGATAGCGGTCGTGCAGCAAGTGGCTGCTCGCAGCGCGGTGTGGGCGGATTTTTTAAATGGACGGGTGCAGCAGTTTTTGGCGCTCTCGCGCAAGGCGCTGCAAGACCACTATGCCTCGCGGGTGTTGCAAGAGCAATCGATGGAAACGCCTTTGGGGGAGTTGGCGCGGCGCAAGCCGATCAGTTGCGCGGCTGACACGCCGCTGCGCGATGCTTTGCACACCATGCATGCGCAGCGCGTGGGCTCGATGCTGATTACCGATGCGCAAGACTTACCGCTGGGCATTCTGACGCGGCATGATATTTTGAGCAAGATCACGCTGCCTGCCGTGCCCTTGGATGCACCGATTTCTCAAGTGATGAGCGCACCAGTGCATGCGCTGACGGTGCACGACACGGCGCATGATGCGGCGCTGCTGATGTCGCGCTACAGCATTCGCCATGTGCCGATCACGCAGGATGGAAAGCTGGTGGGCATTGTCTCGGAGCGCGATTTGTTTGCCATGCAGCGCATGAGCTTGCAGCAGCTCTCCAGCAGCCTGCGCAAAGCGCAAGACGTGGCCACCTTGCAGCAGCTCGCGCCGGATATTCGCCGCTTTGCGGAGCGCTTACTCGGTCAAGGCATCGCCGCGCGGCAGCTCACGCATTTGGTGAGCCATTTGAATGATTTGCTCACGCAGCGCTTGCTGGATCTCTTATGCGTACAGCATCAGCTCTCTAGCTCGCAAGCTTGCTGGATCGCGCTCGGTTCGGAAGGCCGTGAAGAGCAAACGATTGCCACCGATCAAGACAATGCGCTGGTATTGCAAGATGGCATGAATGAAGCTACGCGGGGCGCTGGCTCGCGCTCGCCCAGGAGGCCAACGAAGCACTCGATGCTTGCGGCTATCCACTGTGCATCGGCAACATCATGGCGAGCAACCCGGATCTGACGCAAACTGCGCAAGAATGGCAATCTCGCTTTGCGCATTGGATGGGCTTGGGCAATCCAGAAGATTTGCTCAATGCCAGTATCTTTTTTGACATGCGCCCGCTCTGGGGTAACACAGCGCTGGCTACGAAACTACGCAGCTTGATTTCAACCCAAGCGCCACTATCGCCGCGCTTTTTGAAATTGCTGGCGCTCAATGCCTTGCAGCGCAGCGTGCCGATCACCTGGACTGGCGCGATTGACACGCAAGATGACGGCACGGTGGATCTCAAGCTGCGCGGCACGGCGATTTTGTGGATGCGGCTCGCCTGTATGCGCTGGCGCACGGCGCGCAAGCGAGCAACACGCGCGAGCGCTTGAAGGCCGTTGGCATCGCATTGAATGTCCCCGAGCGCGAGTATGAGAGCTGGATCACGGGCTTCGAGTTTTTACAAATGCTGCGCCTGCGCGTGCAGATGGACATTGCCAGCGGCAGTGGCAATCCAGATGAACCGAATCGTATTGAAGTGCGCCGCATGAATTCGATTGACCGGCGTATTTTGAAAGAAAGCCTGCGCGTGCTCGGCCTGTTGCAAGAGCGCATGCGCATGGATTACGCCCGATAAAAGAACTGCTCTATGGGATTTTTAGATTGGTTCAAATCCAACCCGCAAGCCGCACCCAGCGTGGATGCGCAGGGCATGCAGCGCTGGGTGGTGCTCGATGTCGAGACCAGCGGGCTCGATCCAAGCGAGGCGCAGCTCTTGGCCGTAGCGGCGGTAGCGGTGCAAGTGGATTGGGCAAAGCGCAAGCTTTGGGTCTGCCCCGGCGACAGTATCGACATCGGCATTCGCCCTGCCACCATCGTCAGCGATAAAAGCAATATCTTGATTCACGGCATCGGCCAGCAGCGCCAGCAAAGTGGTCGCGAACTGGGCGACGCTTTGGCGCAGGTGACGCAATTCATCGGCAGTTCGCCTCTGCTGGCTTTCCACGCATGGTTCGACAAGATCATGATCGCCCGCCATCTGGCCATCGCAGGCCAAGCGCCGCTGGCCAACCCGTGGATCGACATTGAAAAACTCTGCGTGGCGCTTTACCCCAAGAGCCGCGCAGAATCTCTGGACGACTGGATGGATGAATTGGGCATTACCTGCGCTACGCGGCATGAAGCGATTGCAGACACCTTTGCTGAGTGCGAAGTCTTGCAACGCCTGTGGCCACAATTGGCGCGAGATGCGCACAATTGGAATGAACTCAAAGCCATTGAGCAAGTCGGACGGCGGCTGCGTTAAGCGCTCGGTGGATCTCCATTCACTATCGAATTCATAGCATTCTGCGCATATTTCCTGCCGGCTACCTGCCAATTTCGCTTAAAAAAACCCACTAATTCGGCATCTGACTCCACGAATTGTGCATTTCATCGCAAACTGCTGGTCTTTGGGTGAACCAATAGTCAAAGTGGCGGCATGCACACATTTACTACCCTGTCTCCCCAACTGAGCATCCACCTATTTGCCATGCTCGCCGCCACCTTGATTGGCCCTTTGGCCATGCTCGCCCGCTGGCGCACGCGCGCCCACGCCTGCACCGCGCCTTGGGCTATGCTTGGGTCACGCTGATGCTCACGGCCGCGATTTCTGCGCTGTTTATTCGCTCAACCTTCCCGCTGATCGGCACGTTCTCTTGGATTCATGTGATCTTTATCCCAAGTACGCTGGTTGGTTTGTTTGCTGCCTTTTGGTTTCTTGCGCGCAAAAACATTCGGGCGCATCGCCTGACCATGATTCAGCTGTACATCGGCAGCTGCTTGATTGCCGGCGCGTTCACCCTCTCCCCCGGTCGCTTGCTCGGCCATTGGCTCTGGGGCTGACCACAACTTTTTCATTTCACAAGGAGTCTCTATGCAACTTGCTCATGACTTGTCTACAAGTCCTTTATCCACCCTCAGCCCTGCAGAGATCGAACGCCTCGCTCGCCGACGCGCAGGCGCGAAACTCGGTTGGTTCATTCATGCCGCAGTCTTCGTCTGCGTCAATGCCCTGCTCATCGTTTTGAGCATGTTGAGTGGCAAAGCTTGGGCAATCTTTCCGCTCGCAGGCTGGGGCTTGGGGCTCGCGATTCACGGCGCGGCAGTGTGGCTGGCAAGCCCCGGTGGCACGCTGCACGAGCGGCTGCTTCAGAATGAACGCGCGCGACTGCAAACGCGACGCGATCCTTGGTAAGCTCCCACCTGATGCGCACCTTTACCCTACCTTGGCTAAAACTTGGACGCCACTTGCTGTTTGCAATGGCATTCAATACGGGCATTGCCGTCACGCTCACCGCCTTCGGCAACCACTCCTTGGCAGAGAATTTAATTTACTCCCAACTGATCGGCGTTTCAATCTGGGCGCTGGTTGATGGCGGACGGCATCTGATCCATCCGAGCGGCCAAATCACGGCCCAGCGCACCGTGGTGCTCACTCTTTTTGGGGTGTTATTAGGGTATTTTTTAGGTTCGGCACTAGGCGATGTCACGCTGGGCAGACCTGCATTGATTGGGTGGCAAATGATTCCGCAACGCATGGTGGGATTTTTGCTTTTATCGCTAGCGGCAGGCACTGTACTGGTGTATTTTTTCATGTCACGTGAGGTACTGCAGCAAGAGCGAGCCGAACGCGAACGCGCCCAGCGACAAGCCACAGAGGCGCAGCTCAAGCTACTGCAAAGCCAGCTCGATCCGCATATGCTGTTCAACACACTGGCCAATTTGCGCGCCCTCATTTCGCATGACAGCGTGCGGGCGACCGACATGCTGGACAAGCTGGTGGATTTTCTACGCGCCACCTTGAGTGCCTCGCGCACGAGTGAGCACAGCCTGCAAGCCGAGTTTGGCCGCCTGCGCGACTATTTATCGCTGATGCAGATTCGCATGGGCTCTCGCTTGTGCTTTGATCTGCAATTGCCAGTTGAGCTCGCGCAGCAAGCTGTGCCCTCGCTGATCTTGCAAAGCTTGGTGGAAAACGCTGTGCTGCATGGCTTGGAACCAAAAGTGGACGGCGGCAAAATCACGGTGTCTGCCCAACGGGAGGGCGCACATCTCATACTGAAAGTGCAAGACGATGGCTTGGGCTGCGATGCCGCTGCGCTACGCGAAGGCTTCGGATTGACCCAAGTGCGCGAGCGTTTGGCATCGCGCTATGGCACAACCTATACTCTCGATTTCATAGCATCTCACGCAGATTCTATGCCGGCTAGTAGCCAAAAAAGCCTAAAAAACGCAGGCTGCACCGTGCGTGTGGGCATTCCCCTGCCCACTTGATGCCCACTCACATATGACCACGCCCCGCCCCTGCGCCCTGATGGCTGAAGACGAACCCTTGCTCGCTGCGAGCTTGCAAGGCGAGCTCGCAGCGGATTTGGCCCGAACTGCACACGCTGCACGCGCCAGATGGTTTGCAGGCCGTGCGAATGGCGCTTGAACATCTACCGAGTGTGCTGTTCCTGGACGTGCGCATGCCCGGCTGCACTGGCCTTGAAGCTGCTCAGGACATTGCCGACCAATGGCCCGCAGGTCAGCCGCTGCCAGTGATTGTCTTCGTTACCGCCTTTGACCACTATGCCGTGCAAGCCTTCGAACAAGCTGCACTGGATTACTTGGTCAAACCCGTGAAAACCGAGCGCTTGGCCGCTTGCATACAACGTATCCAAGCGCACCTACACAGCTCGTTTTTTAAGCAAAATGAGCCATTCGCCGGCATAAAATCTGCGCAGAGTGCTACTGAATTGATAGTCAATAGTGCAGATGATCAATTACTGAACAGCCTACGCCATATCATTCACAGCGCACCGCCCAGCACCAACCAGCCGCCTGCGCCGCGCTTGCATCGCATCCAAGCCAGCGTCGGCAATCAAATCGTCTTTGTTTCCATCGACCAAGTGCTCTGCTTTGAAGCCGCGGATAAATACGTTCGCGTGCTGACCTCTTCAACGGACGGTGCTACGGCACGCGAGCTTCTTATCCGCACACCGATCAAAGACCTGCTGCCTCAGCTTAACCCCGACGAGTTTTGGCAAATCCACCGCAGCACCTTGGTGCGCGCCAGTGCGATTGAAGCCGTTCAACGAGATGAACTGGGCAAGCTCAGCCTCCAGTTACGCGGCATGAGCGAGCGGCTGGCTGTCAGCCGCTTGTATGCGCACTTATTCCGAGCGATGTAGCCTAGCGCTCAACCCCAAACTTCCTGCGCCGTTTCAATCACCAGACGCAGTTTGTTGCGCTGATCCTCCACGGCAATGTTGTTGCCATGCACAGTGGAGGAAAAGCCGCACTGCGGCGACAAAGCCAGTTGCTCTAGCGGTGCATGCTTTGTCGCCTCATCAATACGGCGTTTGAGATCGTCTTTGCTTTCCATCTGGCCAACCTTGGTGGTCACCAAGCCGAGCACCACAGTTTTGCCTTTTTTCAGGAAGCGCAGCGGGCGAAAATCGCCAGAGCGGTCGTCGTCATATTCCAAGAAATACGCGTCGATGTTCATCTCTGAGAGCAAAGCTTCAGCCACAGGCTCATAGTCGCCGCTGGCTGCAAAGGTGCTCTTGAAATTGCCACGGCACAGGTGCATGGCCAGCGTCATACCTTCTGGTTTGTGAGCAACCACTTTGTTGATGAAGCTTGCGTAGCGGCGAGGCAGCTCGTTGGGATCATCGCCTCGCGCACGTGCAGCTTCGCGCATGGCGGGATCACACAGGTAAGCGAGATTCGTGTCGTCCATCTGCACGTAGCGGCAAGGTGTGCCCATCTAGCTTGCTATCTGGGTTCTACACGCTCGCAACGTTGCGAGATCAATGCATTAATTTTTTGCACGATAGGATATTGCGCATACTGCGGCGTGATGCGCTGCGCAGCCGCTGGAATGAGCTGAGCAAGTTGCGCCACACGGCGGCGTGTTTGCGCGGGGGATAAACCGGCTTGCTGAGCCAACTGATCCCAATTGCGTGCTTGCAGATAAGCGAAGCGATACTGATTGCCAATCTTCATGGCCATCTTCGCGCTCAAGCTCGGATACACGGCAGTGCAGAGTAAATCGTAGAGCGGCGCAAAGCCTGCATTTGGCGCGTAAAGAATCGAATAATTTTTCGCATGCGCATCGTGATTGCCAATGAGCGTGTTGAAGATCAGCGCATCGAGTAAGCGCAACACATGCGGGGCGCTGGGGCTGGCGATCTCGCGCAGCAGTGCAAAGCATTGCGCCACATCCGGCCCGCCTTCATTTTGGTATTTGAATTCGGGCATGTAGCCCAGCGCTTGGCAAAAATCCTCTTGATGCAGGCGATGTACGCGAGCGTTGGCCGCCCGCTTGAGATCGCCCGTGCGGTCATAGCGCTGAACCAAAAGGAATTCTTTGTCTGCGATTTTTCCAATCTGAGCTTGCGCAGTAGGCAGACCCAGCTCGCGTGCGAGGCTCATGCAGAACGCTTCATTGGCCACGCTGCCCTCTAGCCCTTCAATCGCAGGTTTGAGAATGTGCGTGCTGGCTGCGCCGCCTAGAGGCAAAGCTAGCTTCAAGCCTGCCGCTTTGCTTGATTTTGCAATCACGGGCAATTTATCTTGCGCTCCAGCCAGCGATAAGCGCAATCCATCTTTGCCAGCAAGCATCGGACGGCGAGGCAACTCTTCCAAAATTTGAGCAATGCCTCATCATCAAGCCATTGCGGTGCACCAGCCGCACTAATCACTGGCTCACGGCCAGAAGTCAGCAAACTGACTGCGCCAGCGCACTCGCCACCAATTTTTCTAAGAGTGCGAATTCGTTCTGCGCAGACACTTGCAATTGCTGCGAAATCAGTTGCCGCATTTGCCCCTCGGGTAACAAGCCAGCAAAAAATGATTTCACGGCACCATCAATGAATGCTGCTTCGCGAAGAGGCAATGAGTGCGATATCGGGACAGCATCTGTTCTTGAGCGCCATTGCAAGGAATATTGAAAGATCAACTGCCCGCGCACACGCGAAAGCTCGCCGACATGATCGCCTAGCAACCAAACTTGCAAGGGCTGCAGCGCTTGTGCTTTGCTCATTTTGATTTCGTTGAGCTAGAGGCCGCAGCTTCAAAGTGCAAGCTTGCGCCCAGAGCCTGCAACACGCGCATCACATTCTCAAATCGCACCGTAGGTTTGCCAGCTTCTAATTCCACAATGAACCGCAGCCCACATCCTGCCGCCAAAGCCAACTGGGGTTGAGTCAAACCCATGGCGAGACGCGAAGAGCGCACCAAAACACCCAATTGCGCGGCAGATTGCACGGGTGAATGAGATGCAGATTGGTTCGGAAGTATTGATTTCATAATTTCCTGATCGGGAAATTGTAGTAGATTTTGCTTGAATTTTCAGCAAAATACCCCGATCAGGAAATTTTGCCTAAATTATAAGCAAAATGGCCAAATATTTACCGAACGGGAAATTTAAGGTGAGCGAAAAAATTACAAACCAAGAAGCCGCATCGCATTATTTTTAAGAATACCCGGCATCACTTCTTGCTTAAAGCCCGCTTCTTGAAAATCCTTCATCCATTTATCCGGCGTGATCAAAGGATAGTCGCTGCCAAACAGAATGCGGTCTTTCAGCAAGGTATTGGCGTATTGCACGAGCTGGGGCGGAAAGTATTTGGGACTCCAGCCAGAGAGGTCAATCCAAATATTGGGTTTATGCATCGCCAGAGAAATCGCCTCATCTTGCCAAGGCCAACTCGGATGCGCGATGATGATTTGCATATCGGGGAAGGCAATCGCCACGTCTTCAAGCAGCATGGGATTGCTATTTTGCAAGCGCAAGCCGCCGCCGCAGCGCATACCGCTTCCAATGCCGCTGTGGCCGCTGTGAAAAATCGCGGGAAGTTTGTGTTCCGCGATCACTTCATAGATCGGCCATGCCATTTTGTCGGCTGGCTCAAAACCTTGCACGGTGGGATGAAACTTGAAGCCTCGCACTCCGTGGCTCTCGACCAAACGGCGCGCTTCCCGCCCGCCCATCTTGCCTTTGTGGGGATCAATCGAGCCAAAGGCGATCATGATGTCTGGATTGGCTGCGGCGGCATCGGCGATTTCTTCGTTGGTGATGCGGGTGCGGCCTAAGTTGCTCTCTGCATCGACGGTGAAATTCACAAAACCGATTTTTCGCTCGCGGTAGTAATCAATCGTCTCTTGCATGGTGGGGCGCTTGGCATTTTTAAAATACTTATCTGCTGCGCGGTCGTATTCTTCGCCGTAGTTATCAAACGGATTGCGGCACGACACTTCTAAATGCGTATGTATGTCAATCGCGATGAGGTCTTCTGTTTTCATCATTATTCCTAATTTGATAGCACTTCGCGCAGGTTTTATGACGGCTTAATGCCACTTTGACTTATTTTTTGGAGTATTTCTAGCAGCAAGGTACGCTCACCCGCACTCAAGTGCGATTGCATGCGCTGCTCGCTCAAGAGCAATTTTTCATGCGCTTGCGTGATGAGCTTTTGGCCTTTGGCAGTCAGCGCCAATTGCTGCGCACGGCCATCGACCGTGCTTTTGCTGCGCGAGAGGAGGCCTCGTGCTGTGAGCTTATCCAGCCAAACGGACATGCTGGGCGGCGTGATGCGCAACTCTTTGGCCAATTGGCTGGGTGTCGTGCACAAGCCTTCGCGCAACAATTGCAGCAGTGTGTATTCCACGGGCCGCAGCTCAAAAGGCTGGCCGACGGCTTGCTCAAAATTGGCCAAGCTTTCCAAATTGGCTTGCGTCAATTGATAACCTAAAACTTGGGACAAACTCATGATGCAATTATTTAGTTTAACTAACTGATAGTCAATATCTTTAAAGCTCAAAAAAGGGTTAACACTGATTCGATTATTGCAGGAATTGATTAAATTTCTGAATCAGTTCAGTTGAACCCACTTATCTCTTCCATGTCTGAAATTTCCACCACACACGAAGGCGCAGTTGCGCATATTCGCATTGAGCGACCGCACAAACGCAATGCGATTTCCGACAACGTAATCCTCGCGCTTGAGGCTGCTTTCGCAGCGCTTCCCGAGAGCTGCAAAGCGGTGGTGATCTCTGGGCAAGGCGATCATTTTGCGCGGGCTTGGATCTCAGTGAGATCAAAGGGCGCACTAGTGTGGAGGGCTTGCATCATTCGCGCCAATGGCATCGCGTGTTTGATCAAATGGAAAAGGCACACGGCCTATCGTTGGCAGCGATTCATGGCGCTTGCGTGGGCGGCGGCATGGAATTGGCAGCGACTTGCCATATCCGCGTGGCCGATGAAACGGCGTTTTTCGCCTTCCCCGAAGGCGCACGCGGCATTTTCGTGGGCGGCGGCGGCTCGGTGCGTGCACCGAAACTGATCGGCACGCATCGCATGCTCGACATGATGCTCACTGGCCGCGTTTACAAAGCGGCGGAAGCCCGTGCCCGTAGGCTTTGCGCAGTATCTCGTACCAGTGGGCGGCGCAGTGGCGAAAGCTATTGAGCTCGCGCAACGCATTGCCACGAACGCACCCATGACAAATTACGCGCTGATTCAAGCCTTGCCCCGCATCACGGAAATGACGGCAGATCATGGCCTGCTGATGGAATCGCTGATGGCATCGGTGGTAGAAACTGCGCCCGAGGCGCAAGCGCGGGTGCAAGAGTTTCTCGATGGACGTGGCCCGAAGGTCAAAGCGAGTTGAGTTTTCACATGAGCAACGCACCTCAGTTTCGAGAATTCAAATTCGGCGTTACACGCGCTGAGCGCAGTGAGCGCAATGGCCATGTCTATCTTCGTGCCGAACAAGAGCTAGGCGCGTATCCCGTGCGCATGACGGATCGCCTCCAGCATTGGGCTACTGAGCGGCCTGATCAAAGCTGGATGGCTCGAAGAAATGCGCAAGGCGATTGGGTTCACATCACTTACGCCGAAGCGTGGCAAAAAGCACAATCCATTGGCCAAGCCTTGTTAAACCATGGCCTGACCGTGGAGCGCCCACTTGCCATCCTGAGCGAAAACAGCCTAGAGCACGCCCTGCTCATGCTCGGCGCGATGACGGTGGGAATTCCATTTTGCTCGGTATCAACCGCCTACAGCTTAATGAGCCAAGACTACGGCAAACTGCGTCACGTCTTGGAGACGATCACACCCGGCATGGTGTATGCGAGCGACTATGCGAAGTATGGCAAAGCGATTGAGGCGACAGTCGCTAAAGACATCCCAATCGCTACAAATTCAAGAGCACTCCGCGCAGATAATACGCCGGCTACTATCGCTTTTGATGCATTAATTGCCACACCAGTTACCCCCGCTGTGGATGCCGCCATGCAAGCGATAAATGGCGATACGATCGTGAAGTTTCTCTTCACCAGCGGCTCTACCAAGCTACCCAAAGGCGTTGTGAACACACAGCGCATGATCTGCGCGAATCAGCAGCAAATCGCGCAATGCAAGCCCACCGTGTTTGAAGTGCCGCCGGTACTGATGGATTGGCCGCCATGGAATCACACCTTTGGCGGCAACCATGATTTTTACCTCGTGCTCTTTCATGGCGGCACGATGTATATCAACGACGGTAAGCCCACGCCCGCGCTGATTGGCGAGACGATTCGCAACCTCACCGAGATCGCGCCTACGGTGTACTACGACGTGCCAATTGGTTTTGAATATCTTGCCAACGAGATGAAAACCAACGCAGCGTTGCGCAAAAATTTACTATCCAAAGTACGCATGTTTTCTACGCTGGCGCGGCGCTGGCGCAGCCGATTTGGGATTCGCTTTATGAATCCGAAGAAAAGAATTGGGCTATCGAATCCCCATGACTTCTGGTTTGGGGATGACGGAATCGAGCCCTTTCGGCCTCTTCGTCACGAATGTGAATGTGAAAGCAGGCGACCTTGGCCTGCCCGCGCCCGGCTTGGAATTGAAGCTTGTCAAGCATGGCGATAAAGTTGAAGTACGTTATCGCGGCCCCAACATCACGCCCGGCTATTGGCGAAACGACGATGTAACGAAAGAATCTTTCGATGAAGAAGGTTTCTTCTGCACGGGCGATGCCGTCACATGGATCGATGAAAACGACATCCACCAAGGTCTCAAATTCGATGGTCGCGTGGCCGAAGATTTCAAGCTTGCTACGGGTACGTTCGTGAGCGTAGGCCCGCTGCGAGCCAAGATCATCGCCGCAGGCGCACCCTTCATTCAAGATGCCGTGATCACCGGGCTGAACATGAAGGAAGTCGGTGTGCTCATCATTCCTGCGCTCATTCCTGCTCGCAAAGCATTGGGCTTGCCAGACACCGCAAGCTTGGCAGATGTCGCGCAGCATCCCAAGATGATTGAAGCCATACAAAGTTTGCTCAACACGCTTGCTAGGAGCAGCACCGGCTCATCCAGCCGCATCGCTCGCGCAGTCGTCTTGAGCGATCCACCCAGCATCGACAAAGGTGAGATCACCGACAAAGGCTCGATCAACCAACGCGCCGTACTTAAAGAGCGCGATGCGCTAGTGCAAGCCCTGTATTCAGATACCGCAGCAAATATGTTGAAACCCAGTTAACTTTTCCCCAGGAGACATTCATGACCACACGCCGCACCCTCATTCAATCCGCCGCAGCCGCCAGCGTGCTAGGCCTAGGCCACTTGCCTAGCTTCGCACAAGGCTCTTCAGGCCGCATCGACACGCTGCGCATCGTCGTAGGCTTTCCGCCCGGCGGCACCACCGATGCATTTGCTCGCCGCGTAGGCGAGAAGCTGCGCGGCATTTATGCCACCAATGTCGTGATCGACAACAAGCCCGGCGCGGGCGGCCAGCTCGGTGTGCTCAATCTCAAATCATCAGCAGCAGATGGCTCGGTGATGCTTTATTCGCCCGCCTCGATGCTGACCATTTATCCGCATTCGTACTCCAAGCTGCAATACAGCCAGAGTGATGTTGCTCCAATCTCGATTGGCCACACCACGGATCATGCATTCGCTGTAGGCTCGGCTGTGCCCGCGAGCGTCACCAATGTCAAGCAATTCATCGAATGGTCCAAAGCCAACCCCGGCAAAGCCACCATCGGCAATCCTGGCGCGGGATCGATGCCGCATTTGCTCATGGGAATGCTCGCGAAGACGACCGAAGCCAATGTCACCAATGTGCCGTTTGCAGGCTCAGGCCCCGGCGTGCCGCAAGTGTTGGGCGGCCAAATTGCAGGTATGTCTTCACCCTTGGGCGATTGGATTCAACACATCAAAACCGGCCGCGCCCGCTTGCTCGCCACTTCCGGCCCCGAGCGCTCGCCTTTCGCACCCGAGACGGCCACCTACAAAGAGCAAGGCTTTGGTGATCTCGTCGTGCGCGAATGGTTTGGTTTTTTCATGCCCGCCGCCACGCCGCAAGCCGCGAAAGACCGCGCTTCGACCATGCTGCGCGCCTCGCTCATTCAGCCCGATGTGGTCGCAGCAATGCAGCCCCTCGCTGCGCATGTGTCGCCCAACACGCAAGCCGAATTCGCAGAGCGCATGAAGCTCGATACGGCCTTTGCAGGCAAGCTGGTGTCTGCATTGAACTTTAAAGCGGACTCTTAATGTCTTAAAAGCTATGTAACGCGAAAAACGCGAAAAGAAAATTCAGGAAACCGCGAAATTTTCTTTGGATTTTTTAGCGTTTTTCGCGTCTTTTCGCGCTTTTCGCGTTACATAGAATCTCTTAATGAACAAATCCTTTATGTACGAAGTTGAAATCATGTTCGCCGATTGCGATCCGGCGGGCATCGTCTTTTTCGCCAATTTCAACAAATGGATGGATGCTTCATCGCTCAATTTTTTGTGCAGTGCGGCATTCCGCCGTGGCGTGAGCTGGTCAAAACACACGGCATCATCGGCACGCCGCTCTTAGAAATTCATACCAAATTCTCAGTCAGCGCCACCTATGGCGAGCGCTTGCAAATTCACACCACCGTCGAAGAATGGGGCAGAAAAACCATTCTCCAGCGCCACGTCGTCAAGCGCGGCGACACGCTGATCTGCGAAGGCACGGAGCGCCGCGCCTTATGCATCAAGCATCCTGATGACCCGAGCCGCATCAAAGCGATTGAAATCCCGGATTGGTTCAAAGAGCGCTGCATCTGATACGCAAGGTGTGGCCATAGACTCAGACTGAAAAGCTTAGCCAAGCCTCATCACTCACCCACCCATCGTCCGATTCATCCACCCACCCGCTTCACGGAATAGCCCCGCTTCTCCAGCGCAGCCATCAGCGTCAGCACATGATCGCCCTGCACCTCGATCACACCATCTTTCACCGTCCCACCCGATCCACAAGCCGCCTTAAGCTGCTTGCCTAAAGCGGCAAGCGCCACCGCCTCCAAACCCAGCCCCCGCACCAGCGTCACACTCTTGCCGCCCCGCCCTTTCGTCTCGCGCTGTATGCGCACAACGCCATCGGGCGATGCATTCGCGGCTGCCATCAGCGCTTGCTTGTTAGCCGCGCATTGGCACTGCGCTACTGGCCTGTCACAATCGATGCAGATGCGGCCGGATTCGGTGGAATAGACTAAAGATGATGCGTTGTTGCGGGTCATACGCGTGATTTTCACATTTGTCTCAGCAGTGCCGCGACAATTCATTTTTGACCAAATCAAAAGTCGCGCCAGTGGTGAGACTTTTGTGGCGCCATGAGTAAGAACTATAAAATCTATAGCACTCTGCGCATATTCTGCGCCTGCTACCAGCTAGAATAGCTTCTTTTTTGAATGGAAAAGACCATGCAAGAGCAGCACCTGTCGTGGTCTGAGAACGACGAGCCGCAGACGGCTTTTTGGCGCAGCGAGCGGGGTAATGCGCCGCCTAAGAGTATTCAAGTGGTGGACGATACGCTGAGCGCGGATGAGGCTTATCGGCTGGCCTCGAATGGTGTGGGCATGCTTTGGCGCGGGGATTTTCATAACGCGAAGCTGCTGATGCAGGCGCTGGAGCGGCGTTTGGACAAGCGGCTGGATAAGCGGGTGGAGAAGTCCATCAAGCCAAAATCGAAAGCGTTGGCAAAGACAAATCAAGAAGTAGGCACTAACGGTGGCCTAGACGCTAGCTTAGATGCCAACGCTCACGAGGCGATGGCCAAGCTCTTTTACAAACACCGCCAAGCTCAGGCGCAGCGGGCGCGGGTGTTGGGCATGGTGCTTTTGCCGCTGGACGGAAGTTACAAAATTCCGCTGCCCAGAGCGCCCGATGTAAGCGCGGCTTGCAGCCAAGCCTGGGGCGAGCCAAAACCAGATGCCGCTGAAACAAAGCAAACCGTCACCAGCCTACGCGAGCTGCTGGGCGTCATCAGCGCGTTTGAGTGGCGCAAGAAGGGCGTGGTCGTGCCGGCGCTGGGGCGCGACAAAAAGGGCATCGAGCGGCGCATTCATGCGCATTACGGCGTATTTTCCCCGGTGCGCGGGGAATACATTGATTTGGTAGAACAAGCGCCGCTGCCTCTGCATCTGGGCGATGCGGCCAACTTGAAAGCTTTTGACATTGGCACCGGCTCCGGCGTGCTCAGCGCCGTGCTCGCGCAGCGCGGCGTGGGGCAGATTGTGGCCACGGATGTGGATGCGCGGGCACTGGCCTGCGCCAAAGAAAACCTCACGCGCCTCGTCGGCGGGCGGCAGATCAAGCTAGAAGAGACCAACCTCTTCCCCGATACCACCAAACACGGCCTCGCCCACCTCATCGACCACTACTATCAGGGCGACCTGTTCGCGGCGGTGTCGCAAGCCCTCGGCGTCGTGAAGGGAACCTACGGGCTGGCAGTCACGTGCAAGGCCGAACCCGGCGTCATCGTCGCCGAGATCGACAAGCAGGCGCTCGAAAACCGGGCGGAAATCACCAAGCCGCTCGTCGCCGCCGTGTTGAAGAAACTCTCGGAGCCCGAATTCTTTGGCGGCACCGGCTAGGTTGGGCGCCAACACCATGAGCATCGGCAATAT
>JAAUOI010000200.1 GCA_012036375.1 Allobrachymonas sp.
CGCTTGCAGCCCGTCTATGCCAAAGCTTGGCCACTGGCCACGCGTGGTGGCTGCGCCTGCGACTTGGGTGGCTCAAGCTGGCGGCCTACAAAACATCGGTTTTGCAGGCGAGGGATTCTCATTCGACAACGAAGCACCACAGCATGCCCAACATCTCGCGCCCTATGCGCTGATGAACCGTCTGGTCACACATGGCGAGTGGCTCGAATTTGTGCAAGCTGGCGGCTACCACGATGCGCAGTGGTGGCTTTCAGCCGGCTGGGATTGGGTGTGCAGCCAAGGGATTGCAGCGCCACTGTATTGGCAGCAAAACGGTGATTCAAACATCCATGACGGCTGGACGAATTTCACCCTCCATGGCCGCGTGCCGATTGATCCGCACACGCCGATTGTGCACATCAGCTATTTTGAAGCCGATGCTTACGCCCGCTGGAAATCCAGCACGGATGCCGCTTGGCATGGCGCACGTTTGCCCACCGAGGCTGAATGGGAAGCAGCAGCTTTACTCAAAGAGACAGAGCACATCGCGCAAGGCAATTTTGTCGAAACCCGCGCTTTGCACCCTATGCCCGTGGCCAAACCCAGAGCGTGCTTGATGCAGATGATGGGCGATGTCTGGCAATGGACCAGCTCCAGCTACAGCGCCTATCCCGGCTACCAGCCTTGGGAAGGCGCAGTCGGCGAATACAACGGCAAATTCATGGTCAACCAATACGTTTTGCGCGGCGGCTCATGCGCCACTCCTCGCAGCCATATTCGCGCAAGCTATCGCAATTTCTTCCCAACGGATGCGCGTTGGCAATTTACGGGGCTGCGTTTGGCGAAATCGCTTTGATTGCAGGCAAAATTTAAAGGCAGGCTGCCTGATGCGATAGACATCAAATTGACGAAGAAAAACCGTGCACTCCTTGACCATGGTCAAGTAAAATGATCTGTATGAATTTGCTGACTCCCTCAACCCGTACTTTGATGCCTAGCCCACTCCACGCCAGTGAGCCTCGCAATCCTGCGGAGCATGAGATCAAGCGATTGATTGAGGAATCTTTGCAAAACGGCCAGACGACGGAATACGCTGATGCTGCGAGCCTTGTGCAAGAGCTGCGCCGCGATATGCGCTTACGCCATAGCAAACGCGCTTAGTTCCTCTTCGCGAGGCATTTGGGGTAGTCGCCGCTATGAAGACAATTCTCTATCAGCTTGCGCGTCTGGATATCAATGCAGCACAAGACTGGTACAACGATGAACAACCCGGCTTGGGGGAAGAATTTACTGACGAGTTTTACGACGCATTGCAATGGCTGGAGCGTCAACCCGGTATGGGCTCCAAACGCTATGCGCATCTGATGCCAGGCGCTCAGTTGCGATGCTGGTCTTTGGATAGATTTCCCTTCTTACTGTTTTATCGCTGTGTGCAGCGCACTGACGGAATGACGCTGGAAGTCATTCGCGTTATTCACGAAAACCGAGATATCGCGAAAGCTTGGCTCAAACACTGATCAAGCCTGCACTACCACACCCTTCCAAAACGCCACGCGATCTGCCACTTGTTCGGCGCCTGCTTTGGGCGCGGGGGAAGTAGGCGTTGTTTTCCACCATCACGATGTCGTCGCTCTCGGCGATCACGGTGTTGTTCCAAATTGCTTTCATGATGTCCCTTAGCTGTCGTTAAAGTCAAATGCGTTGTGCGACTCAAAGCAAGCAAGTGCGAAAGCCCGCGTAAATATCCGTGCGCTCGGGGGTGAAATAGTTGCGGTAACGTGGGTTGCGCATGATGGGCAGTGTGGCTGCGCAGGCGCCGCGCAGCACTTTTCGGCTGCCAAACCATGGCGCGGAGTAGTCACGATAGGGGTGGGCTTCAAAGCCGGGGTAGGCAACAAAATCAGAGGCCGTCCATTCCCATACATCGCCCCAACTCATGCTTGGCTCTTGGATTGCAGCGTATTCCCACTCTGCTTCGCTGGGCAAACGCCTACCTGCCCAAAGGCAATAGGCTTGCGCATCATGCCAACTGATATGCACGGCGCTAGACTGCAAATTCAAAGGCTGCCATTTGCCGAACACAAGCTGCTCATAGCTTTGAGAAGCTTCGCGCAGATAGATGGGCAGCGCATAGCCCGTCTCGCGCACAAAGCGCAAATACTGCGCCCAGCTCACGGGGCGAGCGTCGATCTCGAAGGCTTCGAGCTGCACCTCATGTGCGCCCAGCTCGTTGTCGAAAGAAAAACCTGCTGCTGAGCGGCCTAGCAAAAATTTTTGTCGGTTTTTAAAGGAAAAAAGAGCATTAGCCGGCGTATTTACTGCGCGGAGTGCTATTAAATTCATAGTGTGTAGCAATTCAGCTGGCAGCTCAATCGGCGCTTGCAAAGCCTGCGCCATGTAAATCGCCGCCTCGATATGCATGGCCTCATGCAGCAACACAAGGCGATAGAAATACAGCGCATCGTCGCCGGAGTCTGCCTCGTGTAGCAAAGCTAAGGTTTGATCCAAAGTGCCTTGAAGATACGACTTACAAGCCTTGCTATCGAGCAAAGGCAACTCCCAGCGCTGCGCATGCGGCACGGTGGAACTGTTGTACCAAGCATCGCCGTGATGCGGCAAGGCAATCACTGGGCATGGAAGGCGAGCATGCTCAGGATCAGCCTTGCGCCCCAAATCCCGTTGCAAGTTGCGCCCAATCCACCACTGCTGAAACCAGCCAATATGCCCCAGCTCCCACAGTGGCAAGTTAAATTGCTCTTCGCACGGAACATCCAGCAGCCCCGCCGCCTCGTATGCATCGAAGATGCGCAGCGTAGTGCGGCGCACGGCCTGCAACTGAAGGCCAAGCGTGGCGGCATCCGAAGTGCGTATCATCTCCCCTAGCGATAAATCTTCCAAATGACAAAACCTTCCGTTGTAATCATCAGCCCTGCTTTGCAAGATGCCAACAATGGCAATTGGCAAACGGCCCAGCGCTGGGCGCACATGCTGTCGCGCCAATATCGTACCCGCATCTTAAAAACTTGGGATGCAAACCAGTCGGACGATGTGATGCTTGCCTTACACGCTCGGCGCAGCGCCAGCAGCATCGCCGCTTGGCACGCTAAAAAAGGCTCGCATGGCTTAATCCTCGCCCTAACTGGCACCGATTTATACCGAGACATCCATACTGATACGAGATCACAAGCTTCTTTGGATGCAGCCGGGCATTTGATCGTCTTGCAGGAGCTGGGCACGCAGCAATTGCCTAAGCAGCATCACAGCAAAACCGTCACGATTTTTCAATCGACAGGAACGCGAAAAACCTTGCCCAAAACAGCTAGACATTTGAATGCCGTCATGGTCGGCCATCTGCGAGAGGAGAAAATGCCGCAAACTTTGTTTGAAGCAGCGCGAATCTTGAAGGACGAGAAGCTCATCCGCATCACCCATATCGGCGCAGGTTTGGATGAAAATTTAGCGCAAGATGCTATCAATACAGAAGCACTCTGCGCAGGATATACATGGGCTAGAGGCTTAAAACATGCTCAAACCTTAGCCAAAATCCAACGATCTCATGTGCTCGTCCACACCAGCAAAATGGAAGGCGGCGCACATGTGATCATGGAGGCCGTGTGCAGCGGCACCCCCGTGCTCGCCTCGCGCATGGATGGCAACGTAGGCATGCTTGGGCAAGATTACGCGGGCTACTTCTCCGTCGACGACGCGCAGGCATTGGCTGCTTTGCTGCTGCGGTGTAAGAATGAACCCGCTTTTCTAGACCAATTGGCCAAGCAATGCGCGAAGCGCGCGCCCCTCTTTTCTCCGGCCAGCGAACAATCCCAATTGCTGCGCTTGGTTGAAGCTTCTTTGACACCGAAAGTATTCTAGGTAACGCGAAAAACGCGAAAAGAAAACTTCAGAAAAACGCTAAAAATACCTATTAAGCTTCAATCAATACTTTCAAAAATTTTCGCGTTTTTCGCGTTCTTTTCGCGCTTTTCGCGTTACCTAGACCCTCCCCAAGCCAAGTAAATATGCAAACCTCAGATTCCCCCGTCCTGCGCGACATCGTTTTGATTGGCGGCGGCCACAGCCATGTGGGCGTGCTTAAAAGCTTTGGGATGAATCCCATTCCCGGCGTTCGCCTCACGCTCATTTGCACCGATCTGCACACGCCGTACTCCGGCATGCTGCCTGGCTATGTGGCGGGGCATTATGGCTATGACGAGGTGCATATTGATTTGCTGCGCCTCGCCTCTTTTGCCAAAGCGCGGGTCTATCGCGATGAAGTGATTGGGATTGATCGCGCCAATCAAAAGGTGCTGTGTAAAAACCGCCCACCCGTGCCGTATGACCAGCTCTCGATCAACATTGGCTCAACGCCCCAGCTCCAAGGCGTGCCCGGCGCGGCCGAGCATGCGGTGGCGGTCAAGCCGATTCGTAATTTCAATGATCGCTGGCTCGCGCTGCTGGATCGCGTGAAAAACCATGCGGGGAAAACCTCGATTGCCGTCGTCGGCGCTGGCGCTGGCGGCGTGGAGCTACTGCTGGCGATGCAGTTTCGCCTTCGCAACGAATTGAAAACTCTGGGCCGCAACCCGAATGATTTGAGCTTTGATTTGCTCTCAGCAGCGCCCACAATTTTGCCCACGCACAATGCCCGCGTGCAAGCCAAGTTCACCGAGACTCTGAAGCAGCGCGGCGTGCGCATGCATCTGAGCAGCGAAGTCACGCGGGTGGAAAGCGGCAAGCTCATCACCTCCAAAGGCCAAGAGCTGCAAGCCGATGAAATTATTTGGGTCACGCGCGCAGGCGGCGCGGCTTGGCTCAAGCAAACAGGTCTTGCATTAGACAAAGAAGGCTTCATCGAAGTCACCGACACGCTGCAATCGCCCACCGATCCACTGATTTTTGCTGCTGGCGACATCGCCAGCATGAAAAATTACAGATTAGAAAAAGCCGGTGTCTTCGCCGTGCGCATGGGCAAGCCGCTCACGGAGAATCTGCGCCGCGCCATCTCTGGCGATGCCTTGCAGGATTACAAGCCGCAAACCAGCTGGCTCGCGTTGATTTCTACAGGCGGCAAATTCGCCGTCGCCTCGCGCAGCTGGCTCGGCTTCTCAGGCGAATGGGTGTGGAAGTGGAAAGACTGGATTGATCAGCGCTTCATGCGCAAATTCAGCGAATTTCCTGAGATGGATACCAACGCTGCGCCAGTGCCCAGCAAGGCTTTGCCCAACGTCAAACTCAGCTCCGAAGAATCCCTGCAAGCCATCTCCGCCATTGCCATGCGCTGCGGCGGCTGTGGCGCAAAAGTCGGCGCAACGATTTTGCAGCGTGCGCTGGGCAATCTGCATCCCGTGCAGCGAGACGACGTGCTCATCGGCCTCAAAGACCCTGATGACGCGGCCGTGGTGCGCGTGCCGCCCGGCATGGCCATGGTGCATTCGGTCGATTTCTTCCGCGCATTCATTGATGATCCCTATATCTTCGGCAAAGTCGCAGCCAACCATTCGCTGGGCGATATTTGGGCCATGGGCGGCCAAGCGCAACCGCCACTGCGGTATGCACCGTGCCGCCGGGCATGGATGCCAAGGTGGAAGACGTGCTCTTCCAAATGATGACGGGTGCATTGGAGGTGCTCAACGAAGCCGATTGTTCCCTCGTGGGCGGGCACACGGGCGAAGGCAAAGAGCTGGCGCTTGGCTTCGCGGTTAACGGCCTCATCGAAGACAAACCCGATGTAATTCTCCGCAAGGGCGGCATGAAGCCCGGCGACGTGCTCATCCTCACGAAACCCATCGGCACAGGCACACTGTTCGCCGCGAAAGACCGCCTCTTTGCCAAAGGCCGCTGGATTGATGCGGCCTTAACCAGCATGGTCATCAGCAACCGTACAGGTGCAAAAATTCTTCGTGAACACGGCGCTACAGCTTGCACAGATTTAACAGGCTTTGGCCTGCTTGGCCACTTGGTTGAGATGACTCGCCCAAGCGAAGTCGATGCTGAAATTCACATGGAAGCCCTGCCCCTGCTCGATGGCGCACAAGAATGCGTGCAAGGCCGGTATCACCAGTTCCT
>JAAUOI010000201.1 GCA_012036375.1 Allobrachymonas sp.
CGAAGTTGTCTTCCGCCCAGACTCCTAGGCCATTGGCGATAATTCGCGCATGGTTTTTTTTAAAAACACATTCAGCGCGTCATGCTTTTTGGATGCATGGCGCTGCTAGCGGCTTGCACGACTGCACCCGTTACACCCGACGCACCGCCCAGCAGCGGCGCGTCTACCGTTACTCAGCCGCCCATTGCCCCAAAGCGTCCGCCTAAGATTGGGTTAGCCCTCGGTGGCGGCGCGGCGCGAGGGTTTGCGCATGTGGGGGTGATTGCGGCGCTGGAAGAGGCGGGCATTAAGGTGGACTATGTGGTGGGCACGTCGGCGGGCTCTTTGGTCGGCGCGATTTACGCTTCGGGCCGGAATGCGGCGCAGTTGCAAGAGGTTGCGCTCAAGATGGAAGAGGCGGAGATCACCGATTGGACGTTGCCGCTTTTTGGCCGAGGCGTGCTGCGCGGCGAGGCTTTGTCCAATTATGTCAATCGGCAGGTGAACAACAAGTTGATCGAGAGTTTGCCACTGCCCTTTGGCGTGGTGGCTACAGATTTAAAAACCGGGCAGGGCGTGCTGTTCCAGCGCGGGGATACGGGGCTGGCCGTGCGCGCGAGCAGCGCGGTGCCTTCGGTGTTTACGCCCGTGAAAATTGGTGAGCGCGAGTATGTGGATGGCGGCTTGGTCGCGCCTGTACCGGTGCGCTTTGCCAAGCAAATGGGGGCAGAGCTGGTGATTGCGGTGGATATTTCTGCTGCGCCAGAAGGCAACAATGCCGATGGCACGATTGCCGTTCTCTTGCAAACCTTTGCGATCATGGGCAAGAGCATCAATGAATATGCTTTGCAAGGCGCGGAGGTGGTTGTGCGGCCAGAACTGGTGGGCGTGAAAAGCGGCGATTTCACGGCCAAGCGCCGTGCGAATGGAATGCCGGCAAGCTGGCAATGCAGCGCATGATGCCGCAGCTCAGAGCGGCCATCGAATCGCAATCAAAATAAACGCCATGAGCAAAGCCTTCACCAAAGAAACCGACAACGACGAGGATGACGATCTCGGTGGCGCACCGCCCATTCCTGCGGGCAGCAAAAATTACATCACCCGCAGGGGCTACGACCGCTTGCAGCTCGAACTCAAAACCCTCGTGGATGACGAGCGCCCCAAAGTGGTGGAGGCCGTACATTGGGCGGCGAAAAATGGCGATCGCAGTGAAAACGGCGATTATTTGTATGGCAAAAAACGCCTGCGAGAGATTGACCGGCGCATCCGCTTTCTGACCAAACGCTTGGAAATTGCGGAGGTGGTGGATACGCGCCAGCACCAAGGCAGCGATCAAGTCTTCTTCGGCGCAACCGTGACCTATGCTGATGCGCAAGGCCACGAGAAAACTCTGACGATTTTGGGCATTGATGAAGCTGACAGCACCCAAGCACAGGTCAGTTGGATTTCCCCGATTGGCCGCGCTTTGCTCAAAAGCCGCGAGGGTGACGAGGTAAGGCTGCAAACGCCAGTGGGCGTGCAAATACTGGAGATTGTTCAAGTTCGCTACGAGAGCATCTAGGCTGCTTTTATCGAACATCTCTGGCGCAGCGAAAGCCTATGTAGACGGCTGACATGCTGGCTGGCTTGCTTTGCTGGTGATCATCTTTCATGCTGGCTGCGCCATACCACCAAGATCCGCCGCGTGTTCGCTTCATCTCTGCGGCACCGCTATCGACCCACTCCCACACATTGCCGCCCATGTCAAACAGGCCATTGACACCGCGGCGGGTCGTGGCCACTTCCGAATGACCTTTGCCACGAGATGTCACGGCATGCGCAACAGTTTTGGCCGAGCCACAATCGCCCAAACAGTTCGCTCCTTGCGGGCTATCGCCAGTCGGGTAGGCATAGGTGCGGCCTGTGATGAGGCCGTCTGTGGGCGAAGTGCGGCGCTCGGTGTAGGCCGCTTCGCCCCATTCAGAATCAGTGGGCAAGCGCTTGCCGACCCAAGCACAGAAGGCAGCTGCTTCTGGGTAATTGATGTGCAAAGCAGGCTCGGTGTTTGAGGCAGGCGAGCCAAAGGGTGTGCGCCAATTCCAACCCTTGCGCTGCTCCCAGCCTGCTTCAAAGGTGTTACCGCCTGTGCGTTCTGCGGCGGTGACATGCCGAGTGGCCTGAGCAAAACGTTGAAACTCGCCCACAGTGACTTCGGTGATGTCGATCTCAAAGCGCCCGATGCGTTGCATGCCTGCTTTCTGAGCGAGCACGTTCAGGCTGACCGACATGGCAAAACTAAGAAAAAGGCATTTGAACGTGAACTTCATGAAGGAGCACCTCAAGTAATACTGTTGCAAAGTATCTCGCTTCTCGAATAACAGTAGGTCGCAGAAGGAATCTTAAAACGCCCTAGGTTTTGGCACAATGGAAGTTTGAGCCACTGACTTGTTTCTAAACCTTCCACCTAGCCATGCAACCCTTCCATCTCGCCTTTCCTGTCACTGACCTGAACAAAGCCCGCGCCTTCTATGGCGATTTGCTGGGCTGCCCCGAAGGGCGCAGCAGCTCGGAGTGGGTCGATTTCAATTTTCATGGACACCAGATCGTCGCGCATTTGTGCGTGAATATGAATACCGATACGGCGAAAAGCGAGGTGGATGGGCATGGCGTACCGGTGCGGCATTTTGGTTTGGTGATGCAGATGCCCGATTGGGAGGCGCTGGCGGCCAAGCTCAAAGGTATCGGCACAAAATTCATCATCGAGCCCTACATCCGCTTCAAAGGCGAGCCGGGCGAGCAGGCCACGATGTTTTTCCTCGACCCGTTTGGCAATGCGATTGAGTTCAAAGCATTTAAGAGAATGGAATCGCTGTTTGCGAAGTGAGTGTCGCCCTCTTAGAGTGAGTTTGAGCTTGATGCAATTTTTAAGTGTTTTAGTGCTCTAGCCGTTATAGAAACTGCGTGAAGTGCTATTGAATTGAGAGCAACTGAATGACTTTAGCAATTTGTTTTGACGACATCACACAAGCAGCTGCACGCATTGCAGGTATCGCGCATCGCACACCCGTGCTCACCTCGCGCACGGCCAATGAGATGGCGGGCGCAGAGCTATTATTCAAGTGCGAAAATTTTCAGCGTATGGGCGCATTCAAGTTTCGTGGGGCGTACAACGCGCTGGCGCAGTTCACGCCAGAACAGAAACAGCGTGGCGTGTGCGCATTCAGCTCAGGCAATCATGCGCAGGGCATTGCGCTCTCGGCGCAAATTTTGGGCATGCCAGCGGCGATTGTGATGCCGCTCGATTCGCCAGCCGTGAAGATGGCCGCCACGCGCGGCTACGGCGCAGAAGTGATCACCTATGACCGTTACACCGAAGACCGCCTCGCCATTGGTAAAAACTAGCTGAAGAGCGCGGAATGACGCTGATTCCGCCGTATGACCACGCCCATGTGATGGCGGGGCAGGGCACGGCGGCGCTTGAGTTGTTGCAAGACGTGCCGCAGTTGGATACGCTGATCGTTGCTGGCGCTGGCGGATGATCTCTGGTTGTGCTGTGGCGGCCAAGCATTTGAACCCCAAGATTCGCGTGATCGGCGTGGAGCCCGAGGCGGGCAATGATGCACAACAGAGTAAGCGTAGCGGCAAGATTGTGAAGATTGACACGCCGAAAACAATTGCCGATGGCGCGCAGACGCAGTTTGTCGGGCAACTCACATTTCCAGTGATTCAGGTCTTGGTGGACGACATCGTGACCGTGAGTGATGCGCAACTGATTGAGGCGATGCGCTTTGCGGCCAGTCGGATGAAAATGGTGATTGAGCCAACAGGTGGGCTGGCCATGGCGGCGGCCATGCAAGGCGCAGTGGACATCAAAGGCCAGAGGGTCGGTGTGATCATCTCGGGCGCAATGTGGACATTGCGCAGTTGGCCAGCTATCTTGCAGGATGAACGCCAGGCCAACTGTTTTGATTCTTGCCAGCGGGCGCGGCGAGCGTTTTAGAGCATCTGGCGGGCAGGGCAGCAAGCTCGATGCGCTGATCAAAGGCAAATCGGTGTTGCACTGGACGCTGGATGCTGTCAAAGCCACGGGTCTGCCCTGGCATGTGGAAGACCAAGGTCATTCGGGCATGGGGGACAGCATCGCAGCGGCGGTAAGCGCCGCCCCAGAGGCTGCGGGTTGGCTGATTTTGCCAGCGGATTTGCCGCTGATTTCAAGTCCAACGATTCTCGCCGTGGCGCAGGCGATTGAGCGGGGTGCGCAAGCGGCCTACCCGATCTACCTAGGCCAACGCGGCCACCCGGTAGGATTTGCCGCTTCAAATGGCTTACAACTGCGAAATTTAAAGGGAAATCAGGGCGCAGCCGGCGTATTATCTGCGCGGAGTGCTATTGAATTAATAGTCAATGATGCCGGCTGCGTGATGGATATTGATACGCTAGAACAGCTACAAGGGGCGCGTCAGCACTTGGACAAGCGCTGAATCCCCAAGCTTTGTGATCGGATCAATCTGATTTACTTAACCGTCACCTCAATGGTAGCGGCCATGTCTTTGCCGTAGCTCAGGTGAAAGCCATCGGCAAACTGCATGGTGAGCTTGTATTGGCCGGGCGGGAGTTTGAGATCGACCTCGGTTTGGCCCGCGCCGAAATGGATGTGCTTGTCATCAAATGGAATGATCTCGCCTGCGGGTTTGCTCATTTGGTTGACGAGCACGTGGTGATGGCCTTTGCCTGCGTTTTGCCCTGCTGTTGCGGGCTCCACACCCATGCCTTTCACGCCAAACTTGGCTTTGAAGCTTTGCCCCACGGTCGCACCGTTTTGTGGCTCAAGCCACCACACGCCTTTGTCTGACGGCGGCTGATTCGGGTTGGAATGGCTCATGCCGGCGCAGCCAGAGAGCACCACGGTGCAACTGGCCAGCAGATATAGAGCGCTGCGTTTGGTAAACAAGGGGAGGGTTTGCATACAATGTCTCTTTCTTTGTCAGTTGTTGGCCGATCATTTTGACAGGTCAACGCTCGGTTGTCATCAAATTGCTCTTCAAACGCTGAAAAATACCTCTTGGATGCAGCTTTAGCCTGCTCACTACGCAACCCTATGTCCCAATACGTTTACACCATGAACCGGGTCGGCAAAATCGTGCCGCCCAAGCGCCAGATCCTCAAGGATATTTCTCTTTCGTTTTTCCCCGGTGCCAAGATTGGCGTGCTCGGCCTGAACGGCTCGGGCAAATCCACGCTGCTCAAGATCATGGCGGGTGTCGATAAAGAGATTGAGGGCGAAGCGATTCCGATGCCGGGCATCAAAGTGGGCTATTTGCCGCAAGAGCCGCAGCTCGACCCGGAGCACACGGTGCGCCAAGCGGTGGAAAGCGGCATGGGCGCGGTGATGGCGGCCAAGGAGCGCTTGGAGCAGGTTTATATTGAATACGGCGCGGAAGACGCGGACTTTGACAAGCTCGCTGCCGAGCAAGCCGAGCTAGAAGCCATCATCGCCGCAGCGGGCGACGACACCGGGCATGCGCTGGAAATTGCGGCGGACGCGCTGCGCCTGCCCGACTGGGAAGCCAAAATCAGCCACCTGTCTGGCGGTGAAAAGCGTCGCGTGGCGCTGTGCCAATTGCTGCTCTCCAAGCCCGACATGCTGCTGCTCGATGAGCCCACCAACCACTTGGACGCCGAAAGCGTCGATTGGCTGGAGCAATTTTTGGCGCGTTTCCCTGGCACCGTGGTGGCGATTACGCACGACCGCTACTTCCTAGACAACGCCGCTGAATGGATTTTGGAACTCGACCGCGGCCACGGCATTCCTTGGAAGGGCAACTACTCCACTTGGCTCGATCAAAAGACCGATCGCCTAGAGAAAGAGCAAAAGGGCGAGGAAGCCCGCGCCAAAGCCTTGAAGAAGGAATTGGAATGGGTGCGTCAGAACCCCAAAGGGCGGCAAGCCAAATCCAAGGCGCGTATCGCCCGCTTTGAAGAGTTGTCCAGCCAAGAGTATCAAAAGCGCAACGAAAACCTCGGAGATTTTCATTCCTGTGGCCGAGCGCTTGGGCGACAACGTGATCGAG
>JAAUOI010000202.1 GCA_012036375.1 Allobrachymonas sp.
GGAGAAAACTCATACATTGCCATCGCCATCACGCTGATTAAAACGAGGCCTGCAAATGCGAGTGGCAAACGCTGCTGGCTGCCCGCAGTCTGCATCAGCGAGCCGATACCTGAATCGCCCGCCGTCATTTCTGCGAGCACCGTGCCGACGAAGGCCAACGTGATCGCGACTTTGAGCGAGCCATAAAAGTAGGGCATGCAGCGCGGCAGGCCAATCTTGGTCAAAATATCCCAGCGCTTTGCGCCGAGCACGCGCAGCACGTCTTCGAGCTCGGGCTCCAGTGTGGCTAAACCCGTGGCGATGTTTACGGTGATCGGGAAGAAGCTGATCAAGAAAGCTGTGAGAATTCCGGGCCCCACACCAATGCCGAACCACACCACGAGAATCGGCACGATGGCCGCTTTTGGCACGGCATTGAAGCCCACCATGAGCGGATAAAACGCCGCATAGGCGGCAGGCGATGAGCCAATCAAGAAACCCAGCAACACGCCCACGACGATGGAAATGCCAAAGCCCACCATCGTGACCCAAAAGGTTTGCCACGCCGCTTTGATGAGCGGCTCTTTGAATTCAATCAGCTCTTTGGCGATTTGCGAAGGCGCTGGGAAGATGAATTCGGCGATGTTGAAACCGCGCACGATGGCTTCCCAAAGCAGCAAAATAATGCCGAGCACAACGAGAGGAGCGAAGCGTTCAAAATTTTTAGTCATGTTGATGCTCCCTTATTTTTGACCTCGGATCGCACCGATTTGGCTGCGCAACTCATGCACGATCTCGGTGAATTTCGGTGTGTAAGTCACTTCCAAATCGCGCGGGCGTGGCAAATCAATCTCACGCTTGGAGATAAATCGCCCAGGGCTTTTGCTCATGGTGTAGACCGTATCAGCCAAGAACACGCTCTCGCGCAAATCATGCGTGACCAAGATCACATTGAATTTCTGCGCGGCATGCAAATCGCGCAGCGCACACCACAGCTCCTCGCGTGTGAAGGCATCGAGCGCACCAAAGGGCTCATCGAGCAGCAGCATTTTCGGCTCATGGATCAAGGCACGGCAAATACTCGCACGCTGCTGCATGCCGCCTGAGAGCTGCCAAGGAAATTTTTCTCGTAGCCACCTAAGCCCACCGATTGCAAAAGCTTGGATGCGCGCTCCTCATATTCTTTGCGTTTCGCTTTGAAATTGCTGCGATAGGGCTCCACGATTTCAAGCGGCAAAAGCACGTTATCAATCGTCGTGCGCCAAGGCAAGAGCGAAGGTGCTTGGAAGGCCATGCCAGAGATTTTTAAAGGGCCTGTGACGGGGCTACCATCCACATGAATCGTGCCTTTACTAGGCATCTTCAAGCCCGTGGTGAGCTTCATGAAGGTGGATTTGCCGCAGCCTGAGGGCCCGACGATAGCGATGAATTCGCCCAAACCCACTTGCAGGGAAATATCTTCCACCGCGAAGTTGTTTTGCGCCAGTAACTCATCGTTGTAAGCCAGCCAGACGTTTTGGAAATCAACGAATGGGCGGGTATTCTGGCGTGGTGTATCAGGCATCATAAAGACTCATTTTAAGCATTATTGGCATCTAGACGACATAGAATCTGCGTCAAGTGCTATCAAAAAAAGAGCATCTGAGAGGCTATATACTCGCAGATGCTCTGTGGTTCAAGGCTGCAAAAGACTGATTTATTTTTTCGCAGCAGGCAAGATGTTCAGGTCTGCTTTGCTGGGCAGGAAGCTACCGTTCCAAGCATCATCGACTTTCACACGCGTCTTGGTGCCAAAAGCATCAGACACTTGCGAAGCCATGAGCGAGAGACGGCCAGGATTGACTTGGCCAAAGCCTTCTGTGCGGGCATCGGGGCTGGCGATCACGGCATCAATGGCCATGCGCAGGCGGCGCTCTTCTAAATCGGTGTTGATGATGCCATCGCGGTTCTTCACATACTGAATCGCCACTTCAGGCTTGGCCATCACTTCCTTCGCGCCTTTGGCAAAAGCGGCCAAGAAAGCCTTGACTGCCGCTGGGTTCTCTTTGATGAGCTTGGGGCTAGCGATGATCGCGTTGCCATACAGCTTCACGCCATAGCTGGGGTAAGGTAGGATCACCACATCTTCTGCTTTCACGCCACGCGCTTCCAGATTCAGCAGCGAAGTAAACGAGAAGCCAGTGATGGCATCAATGTCACCCCGAGCCAGCATGGTCTCGCGCAGCGGCGGATCCATCGTGACCCAGTTCACCGAGCTGATGTTGTTGGCTTTTTGGAAGATCGGGAATGCGCGGCGGCCAGCGTCAAACACGGGTGCGCCGAGTTTTTTGCCCACCAAATCGGCAGGTGTTTTGATGCCGGACTTTTTGAGCGCGAGCACGGCAGCAGGCGTGTTGTTGTAGACCATCATCACAGCCACGGGCTTGTTCGGCGCATCGGGGTTGTTGGCGTGGAATTCCATGAGCGCGGCCATGTCTGCAAATCCCATGTCATACGTGCCTGAGGCCACGCGCTGAACGGCAGCGCCAGAGCCGGTGCCGGCATCGAGCGTCACGTCGAGTTTCACGTCTTTGAAATAGCCTTTGGCGATTGGGGAGAGGAACAGTGCCGACGGCCCCTCAAAGCGCCAATCGAGCTGGAATTTGATGGGTGTGTTGGCTTGCGCGAAAGCATTACCGGCAAGCATGCTGGCAGCAGCCAAGCCCGTGGCGGCCAAGGTTTTCAAAGTAGAACGCTTGTTCATGGAGACTCCGGAGAAAGTAAAAAAGAGGAAAGGTGGCTTGCTTTAACGCCAGCCGGCATCATGGGTGAACAAGAATGAGCAAAAAAGATGCCGCACTCTAGGACAGTTCGTTACAGCGCCATATTGCATGAGTAGGCTCGAAACTGGTGCAAATTGTATACAGTGCTGTGTACCAAACGGTGCGTAGTTGCACTAGTCATCGTAGCAAGCCTGGCAAAAGCTCCAACTTGGTGCATGGCAAGTTAAGTGAGTAACTGCTGTAATGTGCGAGCGATTACTTTCGTTGCGCGGCGCAAATCTTCTAAATTCAGGCGCTCATCGGCGCGTTTTGCATTGGATTCCAGCACGGTGCGTGGCCCTGCGCCATAAATCACGCCGGGAATGCCATGCTGGCCATACAGGCGCACGTCGGTGTAAAGCGGTGTGCCTAGGGCAGGAATCGGTTCGCCAAACACTTCTTTGGCTTGGCCTTGCAAGGCTTGGATCAAGGGCGCATTGCCGGGCAAAGGCTTCATCGCTTCAGCCAAGAGCATGCGCTTGACGCTGACAGAAATCTTGTTCGATCCGCGAGCAGGCTGGTAGCTCGCAGCCGCCTGCTCAATCGCCGCGCGAATGCTTTGCTCCACTTCTGCGCTGCTTTCTTCCGGGATCATGCGGCGATCGAGTTTGAACGTGACTTTGCCGGGCACCACATTCGTATTCGTGCCACCTTCGATCAAACCGATATTGAGATACGGATGCGTGATGCCTTCGACTTTCGAGGAGATTTTTTGTACTCTGCATTGAGCTTGTACAGCTCGCCCAAAATATGCACCGCCCCTTGCAGCGCATCGCAAGATGAATCAGGAATCGCAGCATGGCTCATCTCGCCTTGCACCGTGACTTCCATTTGCAAGCAGCCGTTATGTGCCACCACCACTTGGTAGCTGAAACCCGCGGCAATCATCAAATCAGGCTTCGTTAAACCTTGCGACAACAGCCATGCAGGGCCGACTTCACCACCAAATTCTTCGTCGTAGGTGAAGTGCAATTCAATCGCGCCACGGCTGGGCTTGGCCACAGCCTCTAAAGCCCGCAACGCAAACGTGAAGGTGGCGAAATCGCATTTGCTGACAGCTGCGGCTCTGCCGTAAATGAATCCGTCTTTCACGACACCGCCATAAGGATCGACGCTCCAGCCCTCGCCGGGCGGGACGACATCGCCATGCGCATTGAGCGCAATCGTTTTTCCGTCATCGCCGTATTTGCGGCGAACGATGAGGTTGGTGATGCTTTCTAAGCCAGCATCTTTCACCATCTGCGCGGGCGGCGCATGTTGCTCGGCTTGTAAGCCCATGCCTTGCAGCAGCTCGGCAGTGCGCAGCGCATGGGGCGTGTTATTGCCCGGCGGCGTGTCGGTAGGGACTTGGATCAGGGCTTGGAGGAACTTCACTTCTTCGTCGAAGTGTTGGTCGATCCAAGTGTCGAGTTGGTGATTTGCGGTGTTAGTGGTCATGGCTACAGTGGTATAGATACTTAGAAATAAAAAATTCAGGAACGCGAAAGACGCGAAAGTTACGGAAACTAAAAACTTTCTTTCGCCAAATCATCTAGCAAACGAGCAAAAGCAGCCACAGCTAACTCCATGTCGTCATTCGTCGTCGACTCAAGCGGGTTGTGGCTGATGCCGGAGTTTTCGCCGCGCACAAACAGCATGGCCTGCGGCATGATTTCATGGAGCTTCATCGCGTCATGCCCTGCGCCGCTGGGCATTTTGAAGATCGGCAAACCTGTGGAAGCCACCGCTTTTTCCCAACGCACTTGCCATGCAGCATCAGACGGCGCTGCGGCGGCTCGCATGGTTTCTTCTAGTCTGTAGCTCACGCCGCGTCGCTCGCAAATCGCTTTCAATTGCGCGATGACATCAGCCACAAGTGCATCGCGCTGCGCATCCGTGGGCGCACGCAGATCGAGGCTGAAGCTGCAACGGCCGGGCACGACATTGATCGAGCCATTGGGCACATTCAGCATGCCGATGGTGGCCACGGAATCACCGTCTCTCAAAGCACGTTGTTCCATGTAAACACTGAGTTCTGCGAGCGCGGCAGCCGCATCGCGGCGCGTGGCCATCGGCGTGGTGCCGGCATGGCTGGCTTGGCCGATGATCTCGCCCAGCATTCGCACACTCCCATTGATCGAAGTGACCACGCCTAGGGGCAGATTCATGGCGTTCAGCACCGGGCCGCGGGTCGTGCCAGGTCGCCTCGCATCGGCGGAGGTCGATGTCGGCCTTCGCCAGTATATGCTCGCCGTCTACAACTACATGGGACTGGGGCTGGCGATCACCGGCCTCGTGGCGATGTTCGTCGCCTCCACGCCGGCGTTGTACCAGCCGATCTTCGGCACGCCGCGGATCATCCAGGGCCGCGTGGTCAAGCTTCCGCACTTCGATCCCGACGGCAAGCGACAGGAGCTGTGACGATGGCAACCGCATCCGCATCCGTCGCACCGATGAACCGCATCGAAGAATGCAACACCTCATTTTTTACCAGCCATGGCGTAAAAAGCAGGCCCCAGTGCCGCCCATCAGCAACGCACTCAACACCAAAATCTGGTGCCACCTTTTCGTCGTATAAACCACCACCGCATCGCGCGCCGGAGCCGATACGCAACCTACCAAAATACAGTAGCCGATGTTGTAGGCCACGCCGCACGGCTGCGAAAGCAAGCGCCCAGCCAGCGCCGCCGCGTAGTGCTGAAACATATAGTATTGCGTAAGCAGGTAGGGATGCAGCCACGGATCCGCAGGCGGCAGCTTCTCGCCCGGCATATAGCCCGCCACGAAATTGAGGTCCGCCAACTTCTCCGAAGAAGGGTTGATATCGGGAAACGAATACCGCCACGCCAGCGCGTAAAAGAAACCAAAGAGAAACGCCGCCTCACCGCCACAGTAGCTGCGCCACAGTGCTCGCTTTTTCCAAAGCACCCAACCCGAAGCCAGCGTCGAGACAAAACACAACCAGCCCAAAGAACCAAACCCCACAAAATGCTCCATGCAGAAAAACAGCCCGCACAGCAAAAGAATCGCCGACGCCTTTGCCGTGCCATACGGAAGTTTCGAAAAATGGGCCGCAACGATCCCGATGCCCGTGAGATTGATCAGCAAGACCGTAATGAGCAGCAGATTGAAAAGATGCGTCATGCAGCCCGTAGCCCTAGCAGAGCCGCCCCGCGCGCGAAAAGCGCGAAAAGCCGGAAAAGCGCCCCACCACCAATCTCCCTCCCTCTCATTCTTATTCCATCAGCGCCCATG
>JAAUOI010000203.1 GCA_012036375.1 Allobrachymonas sp.
GTGCAATCACAGATGAGCGCTTGGCTGTGCTAAAGCTTTCGCCAGACGCTGGGTTTTTTGAATCAAACGGGTCAACCGATGCTGCGCTGGCAAACGCCTGATGGCTACGCCACCGATGCCAGCACGTGGCTCGCACCTGAGGCGCTGACGCGGCGCGCGGATTTTGCGTTTGGATTAGCCGGAAGGATCAGCGAGCCCGTGTTTTTGCAGCAGTTCTACGCGAGCGGTACGCGAGAACGTATTGCCAAAGAAAGCGCAGCCACCATGCGAACGGGCTTGACTTTGGCAAGTCCCGAATTCATGCGCAATGATGGAAATCTGTAGCTACTACCTCACCACATTCGTCGACTAGGAGAATACCGATGAACAAGCTGATCCACCTTGGCGCGACCAAACCTAAGCGCAGACTGCTGTTGGGCATCGGCGGTGCATGGATGGTGGCACTTGCTGCGCCGCGTGTGTTGGCGCAGCGAATGCCCAGCGGCATTGCTTCGGGAAAACAAGGCCGTTTGGTAGTGGTATTTTTACGCGGTGCATATGACGGGCTTTCGGCGCTTGTTCCGTACACAGACAAAGACTATTACGCGATTCGCCCGAACATTGCGATTGCTGCGCCGGATGGCACGCGCGAGACGGCATTGCGGTTGAATGATCAGTGGGCACTGCATCCTGCGTTTGCGCCGCTGATGCCACTGTGGCAGCAAGGAGTGATGGGCGTTGTGCCTTGCGCGGGCTTGCCGCAGCCCAATCGCTCACACTTTGATGCGCAATATCTGATGGAGATTGGTTTGCCGGAGAAAACTGGTACGCCCGTCGGCTGGGTGAATCGGTTGGCCGGTGGGATGCCAGCCAGTGCATCAGGTGTGGGCATTGGCGTAGGCGAATCGAATCCAGCCATCTTGGCAGGGCCTTCGCGCATCAAGCTGATTCCACGTGGCGAGCAAGCCGAGCGCACCGGCGTGCTGGCCAATGAAAGGCATCGCAGCGCTTTGTTGGATTTGTATGCGGGCGATGATGCATTGAGCGTGGCGTTTCGCCAAGGCGCGGGCAGCCGTATGCAAACCTCGCAAGAGCTGATGAATGAGCGTAGCATGGTGATGCAGCAGCGCATGCTCGATAAGGACGGCACGCCACAAAATACCGCCGCCCAACAAGCGCAGATGAATGCGGCCAGCAATGGTGCGGGTGATCCGGTGGGCTTGGCGCTGGATGCGCAGAACTTGGCCACACTGATGCGCAATGATCGCAATTTGCGCTTAGGATTTCTCTCTGCGGGCGGCTGGGATACGCATGCCAACCAAGGCGCAGCCACCGGGCAACTGGCGGGCAACTTGGGTAATCTCGCGCGCGGATTGGCGCAGTTGCGCAGCGGCTTTGATCAACCGGGCGATGTGATCGTTGTCATGAGTGAGTTTGGCCGCACCTCAGCCGAGAATGGCACCAAGGGCACGGACCACGGTTTTGGCAATGCGCTCTGGGTGATTGGCAATCGCGTGAACGGCGGTCAAGCGCATGGGCAATGGACAGGCTTGGCGCAAAGTAATCTGAATCAAGGCAGAGATTTACCTGCGCACCATGACTACCGCGCAGTGCTCGCACAAGTGTTACGCCATACATTGGGCGCGTCAGATTCGCAGCTACAGACCCTGTTGCCAGGGAGTAATTGGGATACTCGTCTGGATGCTATTTTTAAGCAAATTTGAAGCAAAATAGGCTTCTAGCCGGCATAGAATATGCGCCGAATGCTATTAAATTAGTAGTGTTTTGGGTATTGCCTAACGCGCATTCGCCAGTGTCCTTACATCTGTTTCGTAGCCTGTGAGCACTTTCACTGCGTTGGCGCGTTGCGAGGGCGTCGTGCTGTTGTGGATGCTGGCAAAACCTTGGCAGCCTTGCTGCGTGAGTTTTTCAACATAGGCGCGGTAGGCGGGGTCGGGTGAACTCCAAACTCGTGTGATGTACTCACGCAGACTTTGCTGCGCGGCTGTAGGGCTGGCTTTGCTGGCGGCAAGCAGTTGCAGGCGCTCGATCAGTTCTTGCTGGCGGCGCGTGCGCTCTTTGAGCGACAAGGCCGCATCGAAGGATGATTCGCTCACCAAACGCTTGATCACATGGATCTGCGCTTCTTCCAAGCGGCCATAGAGCATTTCGCTGCGGTCGATGGAGCGTTTGAAGCTTTTGTCCAGCCGATCCTTGGTGGAGGTGCGCAGAAAGTCGCGGCTGAATTCCTCCGCATTTTTGGCGTATTTGCGCTTGAGGTGATCGATTTGCTCGGGCGTGATGGTGGGTGCGAGTTCGGCCAGCGCGGGCAGGGCTTGGCTGGTCACGTTGTCCACCAAGCCGCGCACTTGACCATACAGGAGGCAGGCTTGGGTGGCATTGATCTCGCCGGGCATGAGCTTGGCCGCTTCTTGCAGAAGGGCGGCGGTTTTGGGCAGCTCATTGGTGCGATGCCAAACGAAGAGCTTGGCCAGCTCGTCACGCACCTTGGGCGTTTGTTGCTCGTTGAAATCAAAGTAGCCGTCGAGCCACCAGTAGGTCAAATCAGGCGCTTGGTTGTAGGCTAGCTTGATGGCGCTACAGGCTGAGAGCAGCGTTGCCGCGATAATCAAGGAAACTAGTCGGATGCTGGATATGAATGTAGACATTGTGATCATGGCGGCGGGCAAAGGTACCCGCATGAAAAGTGCACTGCCCAAAGTGTTGCACAAACTCGCAGGCCGCGCTTTGCTCGGGCATGTATTGTTGACTGCAAAGCAACTGAAGCCGCGTCGCGTGATTTTGGTGACAGGCCATGATGCTCCTAAAGTCATAGCATTCGGCGCAGATTTTATGCCGGCCAATGGCCAATTTGACTTAAAAACTGTGCTCCAAGAGCCGCAGTTGGGCACGGGGCATGCGGTGCAGCAGGCGGTGCCTGAGTTGGGCGATGAGGGCGTGGCGCTGATCCTCAATGGCGATGTGCCCTTGATCGAAGCGCAGACCCTGATTGAATTGATCGCTTGCAGTGCCGGTAAGAAACTGGCCTTGCTGACGGTGCAAGACGGTGATCCTTCGGGCTATGGCCGTATCCTGCGCCAAGGCGATGCCGTTCAAGCCATCGTAGAGCACAAAGATGCCTCTCCTGAGCAGCGAGCTATTCAAGAGTGGTACAGCGGTGTGATGGTTGCGCCCGCCGCCCAGCTCAAAACCTGGCTGAGTCAATTGACGAATGACAATGTGCAAGGCGAGTATTACCTGACCGACATTGTGAAAATGGCTGTGCAAGATGGCACGGGCTGCGTGGCCTTGAAGACGACCGATGGATTGCAAGTGGCCGGCGTGAACAGCCCCGTGCAACTGCAAGAGCTGGAGCGAGCGTATCAACAGCGTGCCGCTGACCGCCTGATGGAGCAAGGCGTGCGCATCACGGATGCAGCGCGGTTTGATCTGCGCGGCGATTTGCAATGCGGGCAAGATGTGAGTATTGATGTGGGCTGCATTTTTGAAGGCAGCGTGAAGCTCGCAGACGGCGTGAGCATTGGCGCGCATTGCTTCATTGCCAACTGCGAGATTGGCGCAGGCGCGGTGATTCATCCGTTCACGCACATTGACGGCGGGCAAGAAAAGGCAAGTGTGGGTGCAGGCGCTTTGATAGGCCCTTATGCACGCCTGCGCCCCGGTGCGCAGCTCGGCGAAGAAGTGCATATCGGCAACTTCGTGGAAGTGAAAAACTCAACACTGGCCAAAGGTGCTAAAGCAAACCACCTCGCTTACCTAGGCGATGCCACCGTCGGCGAGCGCGTCAACTACGGCGCAGGCTCGATCACCGCGAATTACGATGGCGCGAACAAACATCGCACCGTGATCGAAGACGATGTGCACATCGGCAGCAACTGCGTCTTGGTCGCTCCCGTCAAAATCGGCGCAGGCGGCACGGTAGGCGGCGGCTCCACCATCACGAAAGACACGGTGCCCGGCTCACTGTCTGTGGCGCGGGGCAAGCAAGTCTCGATTGAGGGTTGGAAGAGGCCTGCGAAGAAGAAAATCTAAAACGAAGCGTTGCCACAAAGGCCATGCCTTTGCACAGCTTTTATCGAGCTGGTTGCGGCGCTAGAACGCTTAGAACCTCGGTTTTTTGTTGGTATGGTTGGGGTGGTATTTGCGCATTTGCGCGGCATCGTTGCGCGAGGTGATGCCGCACGACAGGAATTGTTCGTGCAGTTCGCGGAGTTTTTCACGATCCAGCGTGACCCCAAGGCCGGGGGTATGGGTCAGTCGTACTTTGCCGTTAACGATTGGCACTCTGCCTTGTTCAATCACATCTTCCACTTGCCAAGGGTAGTGGGTGTCGCAAGCATAGGCCACATTGGGAATCGCTGCGGCCATGTGCGTCATGGCCATCAGGCTGATGCCCAGATGCGAGTTGGAGTGCATAGAGACACCCAGGCCAAAGGTCTCACACATGCGGGCGAGCTCTTGCGTGGCGCGGATACCGCCCCAGAAATGATGGTCACACAGCACGATCTGCACGGCATTCATCGCAATGCTGCGCTTAAATTCTTCAAAAGTAGTGACCACCATATTGGTCGCCAAGGGCAGGCCAGTGGCTTTGTGCAACTGTGCCATGCCTTCTAAGCTGGGTGTTGGGTCTTCGTAGTATTCGAGCAAGCGCCCCAACCGCTGGGCAATTCGCTCGGCCGTGGTCAGCGACCAATTGGCGTTCGGGTCAATGCGCAGTGGGTGATGTGGGAAGGCTTTTGCCAAATCTTCCAAACACTGCGCTTCGTGATCGGGCTCCAATGCGCCCGCTTTCAGCTTGATCGAGCCAAAGCCATACAGATCAATCATGCGTTGGGCTTGCGCGACGATCTCTGGGCTGCTGATGGCCTGACCCCAAGGATCGCTAGGATAGTCTGCATCAATGTGCTTGGCATATTTGAAGAACAAGTAGGCGCTGTAATCTACTTCTTGGCGTACCGCGCCACCCAACAACTCGACCAAAGGAAGGCCAACAATTTGCGCTTGGCAATCCAGCAGAGCAGTTTCAAAAGCACCAAAGGCTTTTGCGAAAGCCTTCTCGCTGTGTGTGGACGGAGCTAGGGCGAGCGTTGCATCAGGCAGCAGACCTTGGGCTGGCGCACTCAAATGGTTGGCAACAGCACGGCGCGCACCATTGAGGTCAAAAACACTCTGGCCAACCAAGTGGGGTGCAGCCAGCAGCAAGTCTTGGAGCACTGGCGCATCACCATAGGACTCACCCAGCCCGAGACGCCCGCACTGGGTTTCAATCTCGATGATCGAGCGCAGGGCATAGGGCTCATGTATACCTGCTGCATTGAGCAAGGGCGGATCTTTGAATGCGATAGGGGTGACGCGAACTGCGGTAATTTTCATAAGGGAAGTAGCGCGGCGCTGGTGTGCGAGGGCGGGGTGCTTTTTTCAGGATGGCGTGCCATCGTCGAGCCACGGATTTGCAGTTGAGGCAGCAGGGTTACGTTTCTGGGTTGCTTGCTCTCGCTGGGGTTGAGGCAATCAAGCAGCATCAACATGGCTTGCTCGCCGCAGCGCTCACTTTGCATGTTGACCGTGGTCAGGGGCGGGTGGGCAAAAGCAGCAAACGGAATATCGTCAAAGCCCACCACTGACAACGATTGTGGGATGGTGATACCCAAGGCGCTTGCACCATTGGCAAAGCCCAGTGCCACCAAGTCGTTAAAACACACAGCGGCATCGTAGCGCTGTGCGCCTAGCAGCACGATGGCACTGGCTTTGGTGCCTTCTGCAATGGTCGGCGCTTCGATATCAAAACGCTGAAGCTCGCAATCGAACTCAGACAAACCCTCCACCAACCCACGGTAGCGTTCGCGGTCTGGCACTGCGGCAGGAAAGCCAAGGTACAGAATCTTGCGATGCCCTTGGCGGCCTAGGAATTGACCCAGCATGCGCGCCGCGTGATGCCCATCTACAGAAATGCTGGGCTGTCCTTCTGGCGCTTTGCGACCTGCAAACACAATCGGCTT
>JAAUOI010000204.1 GCA_012036375.1 Allobrachymonas sp.
TATGCCGTGCCGTCCAGAGTTTGCTGCGCGCCTCGGGCGTGGCGGCCCATTCAAAGGCTTGGCCGCCGTTGTCTTGCGCCAGCTCTTGCACGGTCTCGATTTGCTCGGCCACGCCGTTCGGTGAGCCGTGAAATTCAAACATCAACGTCGGCTCTTCGCGCAGCGTAGTTTTACTGTGTGCATTCACCATGCGCACCGTGTTGCCATCAATCAGCTCCACCCGCGCAATCGGCACGCCCAGCTGGATCATGCTGATCACGGTATTCACCGCATCGCGGATGCTCGGAAACGAGCACAGCGCAGCTTGAATCGTCTCAGGAATCGGATACAGGCGCAGCGTGATCTCGGTCATGATGCCCAGCGTGCCCTCAGAGCCCACCATCAGGCGCGTGAGATCGTAGCCAGCAGAAGATTGTTTTGGCACGCGTGCCGGTGCGGATCACCTCGCCTTGCGCGGTCACGACTTCCAGCGCGAGCACGTTCTCGCGCATCGTGCCATAGCGCACCGCATTCGTGCCACTGGCGCGGGTGGCGCTCATGCCGCCAATGGTGGCATCTGCGCCAGGGTCTATCGGGAAAAACAGGCCGCTGGATTTGATCTCATTGTTCAAAGCAATACGGCACACGCCCGCTTGCACGGTCACCGTCAAATCCTCCGGATTGACCGACAAAATCTTATTCATCCGGCTCACATCAATGCTGATGCCCCCTTCGACTGCGAGCAAATGCCCCTCCAGCGAAGAGCCCACTCCAAACGGAATCACCGGCACTTTGTATTGCGCACACAGCTTCACCGCATCGCTCACATCCGTCGTGTTTTCTGCAAACACCACCGCCGCAGGCGGTGGCACCGTCGTGAAGGCACTTTCATCACGCCCATGCTGCACTCGGATGACCTGCGCGGTGGAGCAGTTCGCGCCGAAGCGGGCTTTGAGCGCTTCAAGAAAGGCCGCAGGAATCTCGCGTTGGCGGATTTGGGGCAAGAGGTGGGTTGGAAGGGGGGCGTTCATCGTGGTGTCTCCAAAAGTTGATGCTGGCAAGCCTCGTGAGCGTGCAGCATTTCTCATTCTACGCAGGCTGGGCGCGGCCAGCATGACAAAAATTGACGCGCCATGCGATTTGCGGCTATCTTGCGGTTTTCTCATCAAGGAGTTAGTTTTATGGACAGCAGCAAAATCACTTCATGGCTCGATCAAGTTCAGCCCATTCTCGTGGCCTTTGGCCTCAAAGTCTTGGGTGCGATAGCCGTTTTCATTGTCGGCCGCTGGCTGATTGGCTTGGCCTGTCGCATGATCGGCGCCGCCATGACGCGGCAAAAGCTTGATATCACGGTGCAAAACTATCTGGTGAGCTTCATCAGCGTGGCGCTGAATATCGTGCTCGTTGTGGCGATTTTGGGCTACTTCGGCGTAGAGACCACGAGCTTCGCTGCCTTGGTGGCAGGCGCCGGTGTGGCGATCGGCGCGGCCTGGAGCGGCTTGCTGGGCAATTTCGCCGCAGGTATCTTTCTGCTGATCTTGCGCCCCTATAAAGTGGGCGATTACGTGACCGTCGGCGGCGTAGAAGGCACAGTCGTTGAAATCGGCCTGTTTGGCACGACGCTGAACACGCCTGACAACGTGCGCACTATCGTGGGCAATGGCAAGGTCATGGGCGGCGACATCAAGAACTTTACCCACAACCCGTTTCGCCGTGTTGACCTCGCGGCCCAACTCGCGGGCAGCGCCGATATGCACAAAGCGGTGGCGCTGCTCAAAGAGGCCGTGAGCAAAGTGAGCAACATCAAAGCCGAACAAGGCGTGGATGTAGAAATCATCGAGTTCAACGAATTTGGCCCCAAGCTGGCTGTGCGCCCGTATTGCCACACCGATCACTACTGGCAAGTCTATTTCGACACCAACAAAACTATCGCCGATACCCTAGGTGCAGCCGGATTCCCTGTGGCGACACGGCCTGTCAAAATGTACCCCGTTTAAACTATTAAATTCATAGCATTTAGCGCAGTAGCCATGACGGCTACTGCGCTTTTTCATTGCTGCGACAATATGTTTTTAGCATCTAAAGTACATCATGGGCAACCGACTCACACAAATCGCCACGCGCACTGGCGACGACGGCACAACAGGCCTGGCCGACAACTCGCGCATTTCCAAAGCCAGCGCGCGCATTGGCGCGGTGGGCGATGTGGATGAACTCAACTCGAATCTGGGCGTGCTGCTTTGCGAGGCGATGCCTGCTGATGTGCGGGAGCTGCTGATTGATGTGCAGCATCAGCTGTTCAACTTGGGCGGTGAGCTGGCGATGCCGGGTTACGAGCTGCTGAAAAATGAAGCGCTATTGCAACTTGATGAAGCGCTTGAGACTTACAACGCGCAATTGCCGCGTTTGCTCGAATTCATTCTCCCCGCTGGCAGCCGCGCTGCATCGCTGGCGCATGTGTGCCGCACGGTAGCGCGCCGCGCGGAGCGCTCTGTGGTGGCGCTGCATGCGGAAGAAAAAATCAACGATGCACCGCGCTTGTATTTGAACCGTTTGAGCGACCTGTTGTTCGTCCTCGCTCGTGTGCTCAACCGCATGGACGGGGGTGACGATGTGTATTGGAAAAGTGAGCGACTGAAGAATTTGGAAGCGTCGCCTGAGTGATAGTTGTTGCTGATTTTTAAAGCAAAATCGGCCACTCCCCGGCATAGAATATGCGTCAAATGCTATTAAATTAGTAGTTGTTAATGCCATCCACCACCGCTAATCTCTTGGCGCTCGCTGCCATCGCGCTTTGGGCGTTGTTGGCATGGCTGGGTGTGGCGTTGTCGCATGTGCCGCCATTTCTGCTCACGGGGATTGCGCTGCTCATTGGATCGCTGATTGCGCTACCGCTGTCATTACAACAGGGTCGATTGAACTTATCGAGCTGGAAGATGCCTTGGCAGCATGTGGCTCTGGGCGTGTATGGGCTGTTTGGCTTTCACTTTCTGCTTTTTATCGCGCTGCGCCATGCGCCGCCGGTGCAGGCGAATTTGGTGAATTATTTGTGGCCACTGGGAATCGTGGTGATGGCGCCGCTGTTTCTGCCCGGCGTGAAGTTGAAAGCAGCGCATCTGCTGGCGGCCGCTCTGGGTTTTGCCGGAGCTTGCATCGCCATTTTGGGTAAAAGCGCGACTGCGGATGCAGCCAGTAGCGGTTTTGCTTGGGGCTACCTACCGCTGCGGGTAGCGCCTTCATTTGGGCGAGTTATTCCCTCATGACCAAGCGGCTGGCCATGCAAGGCAAGAGCTTTGCCACGGCAGCGATTGGTTTGTTTGGCTTGATTTCTGGTTTGCTCTCACTGCTGTGCCATGCGTTGTTAGAGCCCCGTGTGAGCTTGTCGGGCAACGATTGGGGCTATCTTGTGGTCATGGGACTTGGGCCTTTGGGCGCTGCTTTTTATTTGTGGGATGCGGCGCTCAAGCGCGGGGATGCGCGGCAGATTGGCATTTTGAGTTACATCACGCCGATTGCGTCTACAGCAGTGTTGATCTTGGCATCTGGCCAAGGGCTCACGGGGTCGATTGCTTTGGCCGCTGCCATGATTGTGGGCGCGGCGTGGCTTGGCAGCCGCGCACCCTGAGCGTTTGAGTCGATTCCATCACAGGTTAGCAGCAATTGCTGCAACTACTGGTAGCACTTGACGACACCTTGGAGGGCAAGACGCGCAAAGCCCAGATTCAGCGGACATTTCAGCCACGGCATGTGCCGTGCTTTGAAAGTTTGTATGAGTTCATGGAAAACTTCGCTCCCTTCGCTCAAAATGGGCGTGCCGCTGTTGGCGGCTGCGGTGTTATCGGCCTGCGTGGTCGTGCCCGTTGATCCAAAAACAGGGCAACCCTACCCCACGCAAAGCCCGCAGGTCGTTGTGGTACAGCAACCTACGCAGACCGCACCAGTCGCCAGCCCCACACCTGCTTGGACGGCGCTGAACGCGCGCCTGTATCCGGTCAACGAGGTGGCGCGAACAGCTGGCCCGCTGGTGGCCACGGTGATTGACAACGGCACGGGGCGCGGCAGCTTTGCTCTGAACTACCTCGGCCAAAGCCTGCAAGGCGATGCCACGCGCGTGGATCGCAACTATCCCGGCTTTGGGCAAATCATGAGCCAGGTTCAGGGCGGCACGGGCTGGGGCCAGGCCGCTGGACAGCGCGGCATTGCCAACGCCGCCTCAAGCAGCTTAAGCATGCGCTGTGAATACTTGTTCACCGCGCCCGGCCAAGCACAGGCGCTTGCCTGCTGAGCGACGGGGCGCGGTTTCAGATTCACTTTGGGAATTGATCAGATGCTGTCATGTCAGTTGGACAACAGGGACACAACCACAAAAGGGGCGGATAAACCGCCCCCTTTTGTTGAGTTGAGCAGCCCTTATCGACTGAGCACGATGCCCATCAACATCGTCAAACCCAGCCAATGGTTTTGCTTAAACGCCATGAAGCAGCCTTCGCGAGAGCGGCGACGGATGAGTAGAAAATGCCACAAAACTTGTCCCAAGGTAGCCACAAATACTATCAAAAGCAGAGCATTCGACGCATATTTTATGCCGGCTAGAAGCCAAATTGACACATAAATACAATAACTGAGCATGACAAACGCCACATCAAAGCGCCCGAGTGTGATGGCGGAAGTTTTCATGCCGATGCGCAAGTCGTCATCGCGATCGACCATGGCATATTCGGTGTCGTAGGCCAAGACCCAGAAGAGATTGCCCAGGAGCAGCAGCCATGCCAGCGGCGGGACAAAGCCTTGCAGCGCAGAGAGTGAATCGCCGCCCAACACCGCTGCGAAGGCCATGGGAATACCGAAGCTGAAAGCCACGCCCAACACCGCCTGAGGCATCGAGACGAAGCGTTTGGCGAAAGGGTAAGCAATCGCGATGCCCAGCGCAGCGAAGGACCACAGCACCGTGCTGAGATTGGTCGTGAGCACCAGCGCGAAGGCAGCGAGCGCGAGTACGGCGCCGACGAGCAGCGCCTCTTTTTTGCCCACGCGCCCGCTCGTGACCGGCGCTGCGCGGTGCGTTTGACGTGCTTGTCAAAATCCGCATCGGCCACATCGTTGATACAGCAACCTGCGCTGCGCATGAGGATCGTGCCGAGCGTGAAGACGATGATCAAATGCCAGCCCGGAAAGCCGCCTTTGGCGATCCAAAGCGCACTCAAGGTCGGCCAAAGCAGCAGCAGCCAGCCCGCTGGGCGATTCCAGCGGATCAAATCGAGGTACAGGGCAATGCGTTGCTGCCACATGGCGTGAGGCATGAGCTAAAACTCAAAAACACCGAACACTATAAATTTCATAGCATTCGGCGCAGGTTTTATGCCGGCTAGAGGCCGAAAAGGCTTAAAAAACGATCAGAACGGAATATCGTCATCCATATCGTCAAAGCCGCTGCCCTGCTTGGCCGCTGGGGCGGGTGATGCTGCGGGGCGCGCTGCGGGTGGGCGCGAAGCCGGCGCAGGCGCACGGGAATAACCGCCTCCACCGCCACCACCTTCATCTGGCGAGCCCATGCCTTGGCGGCCGCCGAGCAATTGCATTTCATTGGCGATGATGTCCACCGTGTTGCGCTCAATGCCGTCTTTGTCGGTGTATTTGCCGTATTTCAAACGGCCTTCCACATAAATCGGCGTGCCTTTTTCACATACTCGCCCACCACCTCGGCTAGGCGATCAAAGAATTGCACGCGGTGCCACTGGGTGTCTTCAATCATCTCGCCAGAGCTTTTGTCTTTGCGTTTGCTGCTGGTGGCAATCGAGATATTGGCCACGGCCCCGCCCGAAGGCATGTAGCGAATCTCGGGATCGCGCCCGCAATTGCCCATGAGAATAACTTTGTTGACGGAGGCCATGGTGTATGTTCCTTTTTTCAGTGCTTAAGTGTGAGGTTTGAGTGCTTTGCCGAATGGCTTGGTGATTATGCAGTAGTTAGAGGTCCGTTCTAGGTAACGCGAAAAGCGCGAAAGGGCGC
>JAAUOI010000205.1 GCA_012036375.1 Allobrachymonas sp.
GCCCGCCCAAAAAGCGCCTGCAAAAAAGGCGGCCAGCAAAACGGTCAAAGCATCCCCACAAGCTGTTGCCAAAAAAGTTGCAGCCAAAAAAATAGCTGTTAAAACCGCAGCCAAAAAAGCTCCTGCCAAGAAAGCCGCTGCGAAAAAATCAGCATGAAGCTGATTGTGGTCGCTGTCGGTCAGCGCGTGCCCGATTGGGCACAAACCGCGTGGGACGATTACGCCAAGCGATTCCCGCCCGAGATCAAGCTCGAACTCAAAGCCATCAAAACCGAGCCACGCACCAACAACAAAAACATCGCTGCGCTCATGCAAGCCGAGCGCGAGCGTATTGAAGCGGCTATCCCCAAAGGCGCACGCATCGTCGTCCTCGACGAACGCGGCAAGCACACTTCTACTGTGCAACTTGCCTTGCGCCTGTCCGAATGGCAGCTCGGCGGCACCGATATCGCTTTAATCATCGGCGGGCCCGATGGCCTTGATCCCGACTTCCGAAAACCGCCCAAGAAAGCATTCGCCTCTCAGACCTCACCTTGCCTCACGCCATGGTGCGCGTGCTGCTCGTGGAGCAGCTGTATCGCGCATGGAGCGTGAATGCGGGGCATCCGTATCATCGTGAATAAGCAGCGTGACTACATGCCATGTCAGCCATGATCTACCTCGCCTCCCAAAGCCCGCGCCGCGCTCAGTTGCTGGAGCAGTTAGGCGTGAAATTTCAGTTGTTGGTTGCAGACGATGCTGAAGATGCGGAGAGCTTGGAAGCGGTGATGAACAACGAAGCGCCGAGCAAGTATGTGCAGCGTGTGACGGGCTTGAAGCTGGATGCGGCTTTGCTGCGAATGAAAACTCGCGGTTTGAAAGCTGCGCCAGTGCTCTGCTCGGATACGACGGTCGCCCTCGGGCGCAAGATTTACGGTAAGCCAGAAAGTGAGCGTGATGCCGTGCGCATGCTCAGCGAGCTGCAAGGGCGCACGCATCGCGTGCTCACCGCAGTCGCGCTACAAAGCGGCAAAAAGCGCTTGCAGGCGCTCTGTGTTTCTCAAGTGACTTTTGCGCCGATGACACCCCAGCAAATCAACGCCTATGTGGCCAGCGGCGAGCCCATGGGCAAGGCGGGCGCCTATGCGATTCAGGGCAAGGCGGCGGCTTACATCAGCCGCATTAGCGGCAGCCACAGCGGCATCATGGGTCTGCCGATGCATGAGACGGCGCAATTGCTGCGGCAGCTCAAGATTCTTTGAATCTTTTTGCGCGGCTTGCGGCCTTTTCGCATTTTTCGCGTTACCGTGTGAGTCATGCAACACGATATTCTCATCAACTGGAGTCCTCAAGAAACCCGCGTAGCCGTCATTGAACACGGCGCGGTGCAGGAGCTGCATGTTGAGCGCAGCTTGGAGCGCGGGCTGGTGGGCAATGTGTATTTGGGCAAGGTGGCGCGCGTGCTGCCGGGGATGCAGTCTGCCTTTATCGACATTGGGCTGGAGCGGGCGGCGTTTTTGCATGTGGCGGATTTGGCCAGCTCCATGCATGCGCGCTATGCCGAGGGCGTGCAACGCAATGCGCCGCCTGCTGTGCCGATTGAGAAGCAAGTGTTTGAAGGCCAAACACTCATGGTGCAGGTGATCAAAGACCCGATTGGCAGCAAAGGCGCAAGGCTGACCTCGCAGATCAGCTTGGCTGGCCGGCAGCTCGTGTTTTTGCCGCAAGACGATCACATTGGCATTTCGCAGAAGATTACGCCCGAGCAGCGCGAAAACCTGCGCTCGCGTGTGCAAAAACTGTGGGAGGAGTTTTCCCAAGCGCAGCAGGCCAAAGCTGCCTTCAAAGGTGGCGGCTTTATCTTGCGCACGAATGCTGAGGAAGCCTCAGATGCGGAGCTGCTGGACGATATGGCGTATTTGCTCAAAACTTGGCTGCGCATCAAACAAAGCGCCATGGAGCAGCCGCCGCTGTCGACATTGCACACTGATTTGACTTTGGTGCAGCGCGTGTTGCGGGATATGAGCAGCGATGAAACGCAGATGATCCGCATTGACTCGCGCGAGCAATTTGAATTGCTTCAAGCGTTTGGCCGAGAGTTCATGCCTTTGGCGGCTGAAAAATTGCAGCTGTACAAAGGGGAGCGCCCGATTTTGATCTGTTCAATGTCGATGAAGAGGTGAGCAAGGCATTGCAGCGGCGTGTTGAATTGAAATCAGGGGGCTATCTGATCATTGATCAAACCGAGGCACTGACGACGATTGATGTGAATACGGGTGGTTTTGTGGGCGCTCGCAATTTTGATGACACAATTTTTAAGACCAATTTGGAAGCTGCTGGCGCGATGGCGCGGCAGTTACGTCTGCGCAATTTGGGTGGCGTGATCATTGCGGATTTCATTGACATGCAGCGCTGCGAACATCGTGACCAAGTACTCACTGAACTGAACAAGCAGCTCGCGCGTGACCGCACCAAAACCAATGCTGCGGCCAACTTTTCCCCACTCGGTTTGGTGGAAATGACGCGCAAGCGCACCCGAGAATCGCTGGCGCATATGCTTTGCGAGCCTTGCCCAGCTTGCAAGGGCTTGGGAGAGGTGAAAACGCCTCGTTCGGTGGCTTATGATATTTTGCGAGAGATTTTGCGCGAAGCTAGGCAATTCAATCCGAAAGAATTTCGCGTGATCGCAGCGCCACAAGTGATTGAGCTTTTTTAGATGAAGAGAGTGCGCATCTGGCGGGCTTGTCCGATTTCATTGGCAAGCCGATTTCCTTACAGGCTGAAAGCTCCATGGTTCAGGCAGACTACGATATTGTTTTGCTATAAAATAAATAGCATTTCACGCATGTTTTATGCGGGCTAGAGACTGATTTTGCATAAAAAATGAGCTAAAAGCAAAATTGTTCATAAAGCTTTAAGTCACCGCTTTACGCGCTTGGTATTTGTCTTGCTGCCATGATTGGGATTGCAAAATCTCCTGCAAGATCTGAATGGCTTTGACGCAGTCCTCATGTGACACATACAGCGGGGCAAAGCCAAATCGCAAAATATCAGGTGCTCGAAAATCGCCGATCACGCCACGTGCAATCAAGGCTTGCATGATCGGGTAGCCATGCGCATGGGTGAAAGAGACTTGGCTGCCTCGCTCGCTGGCTTGACGTGGGCTGGCAAGCTCTAGGCCAAACGGTGCGATGTGGCTGTCGTAGAGTTCAATGAAGAGCTGCGTGAGCGATTTGCTCTTGCTGCGAACAGCTTGCATATCCAGCCCTGCATAAACGCGCAAAGCCTCTTCCAAGGCGATGAGCGAGAGCTGGGAGGCTGTGCCGACCAGCAGGCGATCCAGGGTGGCATGTGGGCGATAGCCTTGCTCGAAGGCAAAAGGCACGGCATGGCCATGCCAGCCTTGCAAGGGCTGCTGCAAATCAGCGTGTAAATCTTCGCGCACATACACATACGCGGGAGCACCAGGGCCGCCATTCAAATACTTGTAGCCGCAGCCAACGGCGTAGTCCACCTTGGCCGCATTGAGCTGCACGTTGATCACGCCTGCGCTGTGCGCCAAATCCCAAATCATGCGGCCACCTTGGGCTTGCACGAGTTGCGTCACTCGCGCCATATCCAGCATGCGGCCGGTTTTGTAATGCACGTGCGTGAGCGCCACGGCGCAGAGATCGCCCCCTGCCTGCGCGATGACCTCTTCGATATTGCCTTGATGGGCCAGCAAGATGCGCTTGCCATACAGCGCAGCGGTGCTCTCGGTGATGTAGGCATCGGTGGGGAAGTTGCCTTCTTCGCAGATGAAGGTTTTGCGATTCGGTTGTGCGAGCGCGGCGGCGCAGAGCACTTTGAAGAGATTCACCGTGGTGGAATCGCAGGTGATCACCTCATGTGGCTTTGCGCCAACCATGGCAGCGATTTGAGCGCCTACGCGCTGCGGCGCAGGATACCAAGCTGCATCGTTCCACGAGCGAATCAGGCCAACGCCCCATTCTTCTGTGATGGCCTGCTGCATGCGCGAAGCCACGCTTTTGGGCAAGGCGCCGAGTGAATTGCCATCGAGATAAATCACGCCTTGCGGCAGAGAGAATTCTTGACGCTTGGAAGCCAATGGGTCTTGTGCATCGAGGGATTGCGCATGTCGCATAGCTGAGTCGAATGTTGTCATGAAGTTCTTTCTAATAGAGGTGAAACTAAGTAACGCGAAAAGCGCGAAAAATCAGTCAGAAAAGCGCGAAAAATCAAAAGCTCATTTTTTTTGCGTTTTTCGCGTACTTTTAGCGCTTTTCGCGTTACCTAGGCATCCTAGTTTTATAGCGATGTACGCAAAGACCACAGTTCAGGAAAAAAGCGATGCTCCGTCACATGGCGCAGCCAGCCCACGCCAGCGGAACCGCCTGTGCCGGGCTTGTGGCCAATGATGCGCGAGACGCTGGTGAAATGCCGCCAGCGGTATTGGGAGATGTGATCGTCCAGCGTAATGAGCGCTTCGCCGAGCTCGTACAGCACGTTGTCTGTTTTGGCGGCTTGGTAAATATGCAGCCAAGCCTTTTCCACGGATTCATTGGGCGCATAGGGCTGGCTCCAATCGCGCTGCAAAGCCTGCGCATCAATCGCGTGGCCGCGCCGTGCGAGCAGGGCGATGATGCGGTCATAGAGTGAGGGCGATTCCAGAGCCTCTTTCATTTTCGGCCACACATGCGGGATGTTGCTGTGCGCCCGCGCCAGCCTCGCACTTTTGTTGCCGAGAATGAATTCCACGTGGCGGTACATGAAAGACAGTTGCCCTGAGGCTTGGCCCAGCGAGTTGCGAAATTCATTGAAACCATCCACGGTGATGGTGGAGAGCACATCCCAAGATTTTCCAATGTAAGTGGTGATCATGCGGGCGCGGCTGATCATGCGGATGGCTTCGACGATTTCATCATGGTCAATCTGATGCCGCGCGTTGTACAGTTCAAAATGCAGCGCGTTGAAGAGCAGTTCTTTGACTTGCCCCATTAGATAAAAAACAAGTCTCGTCATAGCCTTGGCTGCGCGGCGCTTGCAGGGTGTGCAGCAAATCGATGAACTGGTAGTCCACATAAGGATTGCTCGTGCCGCCAAACTGTACCTCGGGTTGGCCTTCGGTGTTCTTGACCGCGTAGGCGCGGGTCTCATCGGTGGTGATGCCGATGTCGCGTGGAATGTTGGAGCAATTCACGCCGCTGGGATCGACTAAATGTGGAAAGATGGGCTGAACTCTTGCCATCACGATTCTCCTGATTGAAACCCTTGCATGAAGGCAAGTGTACGCAATGCGCTGCGCATAGTTTTGCCTTATTTATCACCAAGGCGAGATTTTTTGCATAATTCATGCAAGAAAAATTGAATTGAGGTATGAATGAAAAATCAAGAGCACTTGGATGAGATTGATCTGCGCTTGTTGCGCAGCCTGCAAGCCGATGCACGCTTGAGTACAGCCGAGCTGGGCGAGCAATTGGCGCTGTCGCAATCGCCGACTTGGCGCAGACTCAAGCGCTTGGAGCAATTGGGCGTCATCACGGGCTATCAAGCGGTGATTGACCGCGAGCAACTGGGCTACTCCGTGCTTGCGATGGTGACAGTGGGGGTGGACAGCCACAGCGAGAAATCTGCCCGGGCGTTTGAGCAAGCCGTGAGCCTGATGCCCGAGATCGTGTGGTGTCACGGCATGTCGGGCGCGGAAGATTTTGTGCTGCTGGTGGTGGCGCGCGATCTGAAGCATTTCTCGGATTTGCTGTTGGGCAAGCTGCGAACTTTGCCTGCAGTGAAATCGCTGCGCAGCAGTTTTTCGCTCAAGGCGGTGAAAGACGATGTGGCGCTGAAGTTGCCGATTTGATCGCCTTCCAGCTCTGAAATCTCGCCTGTGAAACCATGCGGGGATAATCCGTGCATGACGATTGATTTTTCTACTTTTCACAACCCTACTTTTTTGCAAGCCTGCACAGGCTTGGCCACACCTTACAC
>JAAUOI010000206.1 GCA_012036375.1 Allobrachymonas sp.
GCAGCGGCTTAGGAGCGTCGGTGAAGAGCAAATGCGCTTCGTCAAAGAAGAAGACGAGTTTGGGTTTGTCAATGTCGCCGACTTCAGGCAGGGTCTCGAAGAGTTCAGAGAGCAGCCAGAGGAGGAAGGTGGCATACAGGGCGCGGTGCAGGTCAGCAGCTTGTCGGCGGTGAGGATGTTGACCACGCCTTTGCCGTTTGCATCGGTCTGCATGAAGTCGGCGATGTTGAGCATGGGCTCGCCGAAAAAACATCACCGCCTTGTTCTTCAATCTGCATCAATCCCCGCTGAATCGCACCAATTGATGCGGCGCTGATGTTGCCGTATTCCGTGGTGAAATCCTTCGCGTTATCGCCAACGGTTTGACACATCGCCCGCAGGTCTTTCATGTCCAAGAGCAACAAACCTTGATCGTCGGCGATCTTGAAGACGAGCTGCAACACGCCAGCTTGCGTCTCGTTCAAATTCAGCATCCGCGAAAGTAGCAAGGGCCCAAGATCAGAAACCGTCGCGCGAACGGGATGGCCTTGCGTGCCAAACACATCCCAAAGCGTCACAGGATACGCTACAGATTCAGGAGCATTCAGCGCACGCTCCGCGAGCACTTTGGCCATTTTTTCGCCAATTTTTCCGGCTTGGGAGATGCCCGTGAGATCGCCCTTCACATCCGCCATGAATACGGGCACACCGATGCGGCTAAAGCCCTCGGCCATGGTTTGCAGGGTCACGGTTTTGCCTGTGCCGGTTGCGCCGGTAATCAAGCCGTGGCGATTGGCTTTGTCGGGGCGCAGGAAGGTTTCAACGGATTTGTTTTGAGCAATCAAGATTGGGGCGGCCATGGTGGGTCTCGAAAAGTACAATCAGTGATTTAAAACCATTTAAGACGCGAAATTCGCGAAAATCACGCGAAATCCGCAAAAAAATCCTAGAGTTGTTTTGTATTTTTTGCAGATTTCGCGCCTCTTTCGCGAATTTCGCGTCCAGAAAAATTGCAGTCAAAGGTAAATCATGGCAGGCCACAGCAAATGGGCAAACATTCAGCACCGCAAAGGGCGGCAGGATGAAAAGCGCGGCAAGATTTGGACGCGCGTGATCCGCGAGATCATGGTGGCGGCACGCATGGGCGGTGGCGATTTGAGCGCCAACCCGCGATTGCGCCTCGCGGTTGATCGCGCCAAAGCGGCCAATTTGCCTGCAGATACCGTTAAACGAAATATTGACAAAGCCACCGGCAATCTGGAAGGCGTGAGCTACGAGGAGATTCGCTACGAAGGCTATGGCATTGGCGGCGCAGCCATCATCGTGGACACGATGACCGACAACAAGGTGCGCACGGTGGCCGATGTGCGACATGCGTTCAGCAAGCATGGCGGTAATTTAGGCACAGACGGCTCAGTGAGCTTCCAATTCAAACATTGCGGCCAAATCTTGCTCGCGCCCGGCGCGGATGAAGCCAAGGTGATGGACGTTGCTTTAGAAAACGGCGCGGATGATGTGCTCACGGATGAAGAAGGCGGCATTGAAGTATTGACAACCCCTTCTGATTTTGAAGCCGTGAAAAACGCTTTAGAAGCAGCAGGCTTTAAGCCAGAGATTGCGGAAGTGACGATGCGAGCAGAAAACTCCATTGCGCTCGAAGGTGCAGATGCTGCAAAAATGCAAAAACTGCTGGACATGATCGAAGAGATCGATGATGTGCAGAACGTGTATCACAACGCGGAAATACAAGAATGAAAATACTCGTAATCGGCGGCGGAGGCCGCGAACATGCGCTGGCTTGGAAGCTGGCGCAATCGCCTAAGGTGCAGACGGTGTATGTCGCGCCGGGTAATGGGGGGACGGCGTTGGATGGGCGGTTGATTAACCTGAATATGGCCTCTCCCGGCGAATTATCTGCGTGGGCTGCTACTGAAAAAATATCGCTCACGGTGGTGGGACCGGAAGCGCCGCTGGCTGCGGGCGTGGTCGATGAGTTTCGCGCGAAGGGCTTGCGAATTTTTGGACCGACTCGGGCGGCTGCGCAATTGGAAAGCTCCAAGGCGTTTAGCAAAGCCTTCATGGCGCGGCATGGCATTCCGACGGCTGAGTTTGAAACCTTTACCGATGTGGCGGCTGCGCACGCGTACCTCGATAAAAAGGGCGCGCCCATTGTCGTGAAGGCTGATGGCTTGGCGGCGGGCAAGGGCGTGGTGGTGGCGATGAGCTTGGAAGAAGCGCATGCGGCTGTGGATGACATGCTCGCTTCTAACTCTTATGGCGTGCAGCACAACGGTGAAGCTCGCGTCGTGATCGAAGAATTTTTAGAAGGCGAAGAAGCCAGTTTTATCGTGCTCTGTGATGGAAAAAACGTCACGGCATTGGCCACCAGCCAAGACCACAAGCGTTTACTGGATAGCGATCAAGGGCCGAACACGGGCGGCATGGGCGCGTATTCGCCTGCGCCAGTCGTCACGCCTGAGGTGCATGCGCGGGCGATGCGTGAGGTGATTTTGCCCACCATCAAGGGCATGGAAAAGGATAGCATCACCTACACCGGCTTTTTGTATGCCGGCCTGATGATCACGCCCGATAAGAAAATCAAAACGCTGGAATTCAACTGCCGCATGGGCGACCCTGAGACGCAGCCGATCATGATGCGCTTGAAGAGCGATTTACTGGATGTACTTCTTGCAGCGACCGATGAAAAGCTCGACACGATCGAGCTGCAATGGGATCGCCGCGTGGCGCTGGGCACAGTGCTCGCTGCGCATGGCTATCCGATGCATCCGCGCAAGGGCGATGTGATTCGCGGCTTGCCTCAGAAAGATTCTTCAGTGGGCGAGGATGCGGTGGTGTTCCATGCCGGCACGGCGCGCGTGGGCGATCAAACGCAAGTGAGCGGTGGCCGCGTGCTCTGCGTAACGGCGCTGGCCGATTCGGTGAAGCAAGCGCAGGCGCGGGTGGCGCAGGTGATTCAAGGGATAGGGTTTGACGGGATGCAATACCTCCGCGATATTGGGTATCGTGCGGTGAAATGAATTCACCAAGATCCAACAGCCAAATCCCGGACGCGAAATCCGCAAAAGTGACGCGAAATGCGCGAAAAATACAAAACCGTATTTGGTTTTTTTTTGCGTCTTTCGCGTAACTTTCGCGCTTTTCGCGTCCGGTATTTTTCTTCGTGCAGCCTTTCCAAACGCCTCATCTGTATCAATTCCAAGGCAGCCGCGCAGCAAATGCGCTGCTTAAAGCTCTCGGCTGGCGAATCGAGTTTGATGGTTTTCCGGCGTTGCAAGGCGTGGCCGTCGTCTATCCACACACCAGCAATTGGGATGCTCCGCTGATGTTTTTGGTGAAGTGGGCTGTTGGCGTGCAGGTGAAGTTTTGGGGGAAAGATACGCTGTTCAAAATTCCGCTGCTTGGAATGTGGCTCAGGTGGATTGGTGGTATTCCTGTGGAGCGTACATCTAAGCATGGCGTGGTGCGGCAGATGCAAGACGCGATGATCTCTGCCAAAGCACGCAACGAATATTTCTGGCTCGGCCTCGCCCCTGAGGGCACACGCAAATACATTCCGGGTTGGCGCAGTGGGTTTTATCGTGTGGCGGTGGCGGCGGATGTGCCGCTCTTGATCGTGACTTTGGATTACTCGCGCAAAGAATGCAAGGTGAATCAATTCTTGCATCTCGCGGGCGATGAAGCGCAGGATATGGCGCGGGTGGCGGCAATTTGTGCGCCCGTTAAGGGGCTCAGACCTGCGAATATGGCACCTGTCGCGCTGCTGGATGTGGCGGTGGATCGCGCGGATACTGTTGTGAAGTCTCGGTAGTGAAATAATACGCTGCATGAGCATCGAAAAAGTCCGCACGTATTTGCTGGAGTTGCAGGAGACCATTGTCGCCACATTTGAGGGCATTGATGGCTCGGATTTTCATCGTGACAAATGGAAAAAACGCCCTGGCGAGCCTTTGCAGGGCGAGGGCATGACCTGTATTTTGGAAGACGGCGGCATGTTTGAGCGAGCCGGGTGCGGCTTCTCGCATGTGCGCGGGCCCAAGCTGCCGCCATCGGCCACCCAGCATCGGCCTGAGCTGACAGGCTCGCCGTTTGGAGGCGCTTGGCGTGTCGCTGGTGTTTCATCCGCACAATCCCTATGTACCCACGGTGCACATGAATGTGCGCATGCTGGCCGCGAAGACGCCTGCTGGCGAAACGGTCTTTTGGTTTGGTGGCGGCATGGATCTCACGCCTTATTACGGTTTTGAAGACGATGCGGTGCATTTCCATACGATGTGCAAAATGGCTGTGACGCCCTTTGGAGCGGATAAATATCCCAAGTTCAAAGCGTGGTGCGATGAGTATTTTTATTTGAAGCACCGCAAAGAGCAGCGCGGCATTGGCGGCATTTTTGTAGATGACTTTTCTGAGGGCGGCTTCGCGCATGGTTTTTCGCTGATGCAATCGATTGGCAATGCTTTTATTCCTGCTTATTTGCCAATCATTGAGCGGCGCTGTGATCTGCCGTTTACGCAGCGCGAAAGAGATTTTCAACTTTACAGAAGAGGGCGCTATGTGGAGTTCAACCTCGTTTGGGATCGCGGCACGCATTTTGGTTTGCAGTCTGGCGGACGCACCGAATCCATTTTGATGAGCATGCCGCCGATGGTGAGCTGGGCTTACAAGCGCCGCCCAAAATCGGGCACGCCAGAGCATGACTTGTACAAGAAATTTTTGGTGCGAAGGGATTGGGTTTGACAACTCGTGAGCCGGTTCGCGAGCCACTGCGCATCGGTGTCTATGGCGGCGCATTTGACCCTCCACATCTGGCGCATGAAGCGCTGGCTCGCGCAGCAGTCGAGCAGCATCAATTGGATCGCCTCATCATCCTGCCCACGGGGCAGGCTTGGCACAAAAGCCGTGCATTAAGTGATGCCCAGCATCGCTTGGCGCTGGCGCGATTGGGCTTTGCCGATCTGCCGCAAGCGCAGATTGACCCGCGTGAGACCCTGCGCAACGGCCCCACTTACACGATTGACACACTCCATGAATTGCGCAGCGAGCATCTATCAACGCAGCTCTTTTTGCTGATGGGGCAAGATCAATTGGCGTTTTTCCCGCAGTGGCATCGGTACCAAGAAGTGCTGCAAATTGCTACACTATTGGTAGCACTCCGCGCATATTCTATGCCGGCTAGTAGCCAAAAAGGCTTAAAAAATGAGGTTAAAATACCTCATCTGACTATCGCCATGCCTGCCATGCCCATCAGCGCCACCGATATTCGCCAGCGCGTGCAAAGCGGCCTTGGGATGGATCATCTGGTCAAGCCCTTGGTTGCAAGGTATATTGCTGATCATTCTCTTTATTTTTCTCGCTGAAAACGCCCTCAATGTCAACACAATCTACCCACCTCACACGCACCGTCGCAACCAACGCTGCTGCTCCAAAAACCGAGACGGCAGCCAAGCGCGATGTGACCAAGCTGCTCAAAGCCATCGTCGATGGTTTGGAGGATGTGAAGGCGCAAAACCTGATGGTGTTTGACACCGAGCATTTGAGCAGTTTGTTTGAGCGCGTGATCGTCGCCAGCGGCACGAGCAATCGCCAAACTAAGGCGCTGTCGATGAGCGTGCGCGAGGCGGTGAGCGAAGCAGGTTTTCCGAAGCCGCGCACCGAAGGCGAAGACAACGGCGAATGGATCATCGTCGATTGCGGTGCCTGCGTGGTGCACATCATGCAACCCGCGATTCGTCAGTATTACCACCTCGAAGACATTTGGGGCGAGAAGCCCGTGCGCATGAAGCATGGCGCGGCGGAGAAAGAAGTGCAGAAGGTGGTGGAGTCAGTTTTGAAGCAGAATAAGCCCAAAGCCGGCAAAAAATCTGCGTCGAATGCTCCTAAAAAAGGAGTGACTGAGAAAGTAATTGCGAAAAAAGCGCCTG
>JAAUOI010000207.1 GCA_012036375.1 Allobrachymonas sp.
GTTTGCAGGGCAAGTGCAGCATCTCGGTGAAACTGCCGCGCCTCAGGGATCACGCGCCCCATTTTGATGAATTCATGCGTCACGCCGCGATAAATTTCTAAATCCACCGTCACGCCCGCGACTCTGAGCTGATCCGCATAAGCGATGCCCTCATCACACAGCGGATCGCATTCGGCCAGCGCCATCCAGCAAGGCGCAAGATCCTCAAAATCAGGCCAATTTAAAGGCGAAAACAGTGGATTGCCGGCGTATTCATTGCGCAGAGTGCTATTAAAAAAGTAGTGGATATGTTCTACTTCTAAGACGTGTCCATGCCCGTATTTTTGGTATGAAGCAAAGCGCTCGGTATCCAAGCCGCCGCAAGTGCCGGGATAAATCAGCAGTTGCAGCGCCAATTCGATCCCCGCATCGCGCGCCAAATGCGCCAAGCTCGCAGCCATCGTCCCGCCGGCGCTATCGCCGCCGATTGCGATGCGCTGCGTATCTAAGCCCAGCGTTGCGCCATTTGCTTTGAGCCATTTCAGCGCCGCAAAAGCATCATCAAACGCCGCCGGAAACGCATGCTCGGGCGCTAGCCGGTAGTCCACCGAGATCACCGCCGCACCAGACAGCCGTGCCAATTCGCGGCACAAAATATCGTGCGTCTCCATGCTGCCAATCATGAAGCCGCCGCCATGAAAATACAGCAGCACGGGCAGCTTCTGCATCGATGGGGCATACAAACGCGCCGCCATCTGCCAATCGCCCTGCCCGATCTGCAAATTCTCCACCCGCGCCAGCTGCGCCTTCGGCACTTCCAGCACATCCGCGCCTTTGGCATAGGCCTCGCGCGCCTGAGCAGCATCTAGCTCATGCATCGGCTTGTAGCTTGGCTTGGCTCGCAGCCTGGCCATTTTCTCCAGCACGCTGCGCATGGAAGGGGTCAGCATAGCGCTGGGGGGATTCATCGTGTCCACATTCGGTTAAATTCCAATGGTATCCGCTGATCTTGTTTGACTCTGATTTCTGGAATTACCTCATGGCCTTCATCTACTATCTCACACACATCCAGTTTGACCATGGCGCAATCGCCACTTTGAAATCCGAATGCGAGCGCGTGGGCATCGAGCGCCCGTTGATCGTCACGGATCAAGGCGTTCGCGCCGCAGGCATTGTGGACAAAGTGATCGCGGCGCTGGGTGCCCAGCCCGCTGCGATTTTTGACGATGTGCCGAGCAACCCGACCGAGGCTGCCGTACAAGCCGGCCTGATCGCTTACCGCTCTGCATTGCAAGGCAACGGCTGCGACGGCATCATCGCCGTGGGCGGCGGCTCAGCGATTGATTGCGCCAAAGGCATCGCCATCCTTGTTCCCCAAGGCGGCGTGCTCAAAACCTATGCCACGATCGAAGGCGGCTCGCCCCGCATTTCCGACCAAATCGCCCCCATCATCGCCGTGCCCACTACCAGCGGCACAGGCTCAGAAGTCGCTCGCGGCGCGATCCTGATCGTGGAAGATGGCCGCAAGCTTGGTTTCCACTCGTGGCATCTTGTGCCCAAAGCCGCCATTTGCGATCCTCAGCTCACGCTTGGCCTGCCCGCAGGGCTCACAGCCGCCACCGGCATGGATGCGATTGCCCATTGCATCGAAACCTTCCTTAGCGCCGCTTTCAATCCACCCGCAGACGGCATCGCCCTAGACGGCCTGCGCCGAGGCTGGGCGCACATCGAGCGCGCCACCAAAAATGGCCAAGATGCAGAAGCAAGATTTCACCTCATGAGCGCCAGCATGCAAGGCGCGATGGCCTTCCAAAAAGGTCTGGGTTGCGTGCACAGCCTCTCCCACAGCCTAGGCGGTGTGAATCCCCGCTTGCACCACGGCACTTTAAACGCCATGTTCCTCCCCGCAGTCGTGCGCTACAACGCAGCCGCTGAATCCGTACAAAAGAAGACCGCCTAGCCCGTATGGCTCAAGCCATGAATCTCAGCACAGGCAGCGATGTCATCCCCGCGCTGCAAGACATGGTGCATCGCCTCGGCCTGCCCAAAGGTTTGGCGGACATGGGCGTGACCCACGATCTCTACGAAAAAGTGATCGACGGTGCAATGCTTGACCATTGCCACAAAACCAACCCCCGCATCGCCACACGAGACGAATACGCGGCGATGCTGGGCGAATCGATGAAGCTGTAGCAAGAGCATCTGAGCCGACACATGCCTCTGAGCACGCAAAGATATTCAGAACGCAAAGCTTATTGGGATACTTGATCCGCAAACCTCGGATCAACATCTACCGGCGGTTTGCTCGCCTCGTGCACTTTGCGTACATGGGCGTAAATATCTTTCGTAAGCGGCATCAATCCTTCGCGGGCGAGCGCGGAGATTTCATACACGGGCAGCGCATCTTTGGCTTTGATTTTGAGCGCGGTGCGGTAACGTTTGACGAAGTCTTTGACCAAAGCTTCGCGCTCATCTTGAGGCACCATATCGAGCTTATTGAGCACCAGCCAACGCGGCTTGGCGTAAAGCTCATCGTCGTATTTTTTGAGTTCACCCACAATCGCTTTGGCCTGCGCCACAGGATCGACTGCTTCATCAAACGGTGCCATGTCGATCACATGCAGCAGCAAGCGCGTGCGCTGCAAATGACGTAAAAACTGATGGCCTAGGCCAGCGCCCTCGCTTGCTCCTTCAATCAAACCCGGCACATCCGCCACCACGAAGCTCTGCTCAGGACCCACCCGCACGACGCCAAGATTGGGATGCAATGTGGTGAATGGATAGTCTGCAATTTTCGGGCGGGCGTTGGAGATGGACGCTATCAGCGTCGATTTGCCTGCATTGGGCATGCCGAGCAAGCCCACATCGGCCAGCACTTTGAGTTCAAGCTTGAGTTCTTTGCGTTCGCCCACGCCGCCCGGCGTTTTCTGGCGCGGAGCGCGATTGATTGAGCTTTTGAAGCGCATATTGCCATAGCCACCATCGCCGCCTTTGGCCAGCAAACGCTGCTCGCCTACTTCCAGCAGCTCCATGATCACATCGCCGGTTTCGGCATCCGAGATGATCGTGCCCACAGGCATTTTGAGCACGATGTCGTCGCCGGCTGCGCCAAACATATCGGAGCCCATGCCGTTTTCACCGCGCTTGGCATCGTAGCGGCGCGAGAAGCGGTAATCCACTAATGTGTTCAGATTGTCATCAGCTACGGCATACACATTACCGCCACGCCCGCCATCACCCCCGTTGGGGCCACCAAATTCTTTGTATTTTTCATGGCGAAACGAGACGCAGCCATTGCCCCCATCGCCAGCGGCAACGTCAATAAAGGCTTCGTCAACGAATTTCATAGGTCACAGGAGTCTATGCAACGCGAAAAACGCGAAAAGTACGCGAAAAACGCAAAAGCAATACATGAAAACAAAGGAATAAATTTGCAAGGTATTTTTCAGCGATTTTCGCGTCATTTTCGCGATATTCGCGTTACCTAAAAAATTCAAATCCCAACAAAAAAGCCCCGGCAAGCGGGGCTTCTTGGAAGTAAGGAGCTTTAAGCCGCTGCCGTGATGTTCACGGTGTGCTTGTTCAAAGCGCCTTTTTGGCCGAAGCTCACGTGGCCGTCTGCCAAGGCAAATAAGCTGTGGTCTTTGCCGATGCCCACGTTCACACCGGGGTGGAACTTGGTGCCGCGCTGGCGCACGATGATCGAACCGGCAGACACCAGTTCACCGCCGTAGGCTTTGACGCCGAGCATTTTTGGTTTGGAATCTCTTCCGTTTCGCGTCGAGCCGCCGCCTTTTTTCTGTGCCATGAGAGTGCTCCAGTATCAAGCACCAACAATCGAGCTGATCTCGATTTCGGTAAAGTTTTGACGATGACCTTGACGCTTTTGGTAGTGTTTACGACGACGCATCTTGAAGATGCGCACTTTGTCATGACGACCTTGAGCGACCACTGTGGCCTTGACCGATGCACCCGCGACCAGAGGAGCGCCAACTTTGATCTCAGAGCCGTTTCCGACCGCTAACACCTCAGACAGCACAATCTCAGAGCCTACGTTCGCAGCAATCTGTTCTATTTTCAATTTTTCGCCAGCAGCAACTTTGTATTGTTTGCCACCGGTTTTTACGACCGCGTACATATAAACCTCTCGAATGAGTATCTTCACTGCCGAATTGCAGCGAAGCCTACGATTATAGCATGGTCAGTAGTTGCTAACCTCAGCGTCCAAACTCAGCGTTTGACGCGAAACCAGGCCGCATACATCGCAGGCAGCGCCAGAAGCGTGAGCACGGTGGCCACGATCAAGCCGCCCATGATCGCCACAGCCATCGGTCCCCAAAACACGCTACGCGACAGCGGAATCATCGCCAGCACGGCAGCGGCTGCGGTCAACACGATGGGGCGCAGACGGCGCACGGCAGACTCGACAATCGCATCCCATTTAGGCACACCCGCAGCAATATCTTGCTCGATTTGATCGATCAAGATTACCGAGTTTCGCTGGATCATGCCCATGAGCGCGATCACGCCCAGCAGTGCGACGAAGCCAAACGGCCGATTCAAAATCAAGAGTGCTGCGGCCACTCCCGCAATGCCCAGGGGACCGGTGATGAACACCAGCATCGCGCGCGAAAAGCTTTGCAATTGGAGCATGAGTAGGGTGAAGGTGATAAACAGCATGATCGGCATACCCGCTGCAATCGAGGCTGAACCTTTGGAGCTTTCTTCCACCGCGCCAGCCACTTCAATGCGATAGCCACCCAAGCCTTGCGCCAGCCAGCTCGCTTCCAGCGCTTTGAGTGCGGGGAGCAGTTCATTGGTCACAGTCGCGCCTTGCAAGCCTTCGACGATGTCACTGTTGACCGTGATCGCGTAATCGCGGTTCTCGCGCCACATCACGCCCGGTTCCCAAACGAACACAGGCTTGGCAATTTGCGTGAGTGGAATGCTGCGCCCTGTGGCGGTGGGCAAATAGGCATTGCCTAAATCCGTGATCACATCGCGCTCTTCCAACGGCTGGCGCAGCACAATGTCAATCAGCTTATCGCCATCGCGAAAAGTACCAATCGTTGAGCCGCTAACGATAGCCCGCGAAGCTTGCGCAATACTTTGACTCGTCACACCGAGTGCCCGCGCTTTGGCTTGATCGACTTCCAAGCGAATCGCTTTGACCGATTCATTCCAGTTGTCATTCACGCCGCGCGCATTCGGTGATTTGCGCATTTCGGCTTTCACGCTGTCGGCCAAGCCGCGCAGAACCGCTGGATCAGCGCCCACCACGCGAAACTGCACCGGGTATTGCACCGGCGGGCCATTGGGCAGCAGCTTGGCACGGCCACGCACCTCGGGGAATTCAGTCGCCAGAATCGTCGGTAATTTCAAGCGCAGCGCTTCGCGCGCTTTCAAATCCTCGGGCAGCGCAATCATCTGGCTCACATTGGTCTGCGGAAAGAACTGATCCATGGGCAGATAAAAGCGCGGCACACCCGAGCCCACCCACGTATTCACGCTCACCATGCCTGGCTCTTGCATCAGCCGCTGCTCCAGCCGCTTCACCACTGCTTCATTGGCCGCAACTGCCGTTCCTTCAGGGAACCACAAATCCACCAAAATCTCAGGCCGCGAAGAATCCGGGAAGAATTGTTGCTGAACTTTGCCCATGCCCACGATGCCAAGCGCAAACGTGAGCACCGTTGCGCCAATCGTAAGCCAGCGGTGCTTAACGCACCAGTCACCATGCGGCGAAAGATGTTGTAGAACGGCGTATCGAAATGCTCTTGATGATCTTGGCCACCCGCTGCGTGATGCCCTTCGGCGTTTCTCATGGCCTGATCTTGCTTATGTTTCAAAAGCAGCACGCCAAGATACGGCACAAAATAAAACAGACACCACCCAGCTGATCAGCAGCGCAATGACCGTGACGGC
>JAAUOI010000208.1 GCA_012036375.1 Allobrachymonas sp.
CAATGGTCATCAACAGCGCAGAGCGCGGCTTGCCGCCGCAAGAGGTGGAAGCCACGGCGTTTGCATGGCTGGCCAAGCAATGCGTGGAGCGCGTGGCGCTGCCGCTCACTAGCGTGACGGGCGCTCGTGGCTCGCGTGTATTGGGCGGTATCTATCCCGCGTAATTACGCGGCTTGAACCAATTCAAGCTTGGGCTCTTGGCGCACAGATGATGCGCCCGGCTCGGTGTGTGTTTTCTGTTGCGCCGCGCCTGCTGCATTCGCTGCCCCTCTGAACAGCTCCGCCTGCTGAATCACTGTCTCGCGTAGATCGCCAGTTTGGGCCTGCATGGCCCGCATCCAGCTTGCACCGTTTTGCTGCGCAGCGGTCAGTTCTTGCAGCATGAGCATCGGCCGCACCGTGCCAAGCTGCACAGCCACAGGCATCAGGCGAGACAACAGCTCATGCAAATGCATACCGAGGCGAAAACTTTGCTTGGTGTGCGGGTCGGCCAGTTGGGCATCAAAGCCAAAGCGGCAGGCTTGGAAGCGGTTGTAGCCATAAACGCGCGTGCTCGCCAAATCGCCCACCGCTTTATTTTTTTCTTGTTCTGAGTTGAGCAAATACACCGAGAGCGTTTGCACCAAGGCGCCCAAGGCAGCAGCCATCTCCACAGTCAGCGGCGTGTCAAAAATGCGCACTTCCACTGTGCCGTATTCCGGCTTGGGGCGAATGTCCCAATAGAAATCTTTGATGCTCTCGACAATGCCGTAGCTTTGCATCTCGCCAAAATACACATTGAAATCATCCCAATCTTTCAAGCGCGGCATATGGCCTGAAAGCGGAAACATGGCTACTGCATGCAGGCGCGAGGTTTCAAATGCGGTGTCTTCGCCCTGCGCAAATGGGCTGGCCGCTGAAAGCGCGATGAAATGCGGAATAAATGGCAAGAGCCGTTGCGTCAGCTCAATGGCCACATCGCCCGAGCCCACGCCCACATGGACATGCTGGCCAAACACCGTGAATTGCTTGGCCAAATAGCCGTAGAGCCGCGAGACTTGCAAGAAGCGATCAGTGGGATAAATGCGCCGCTCACGCCACAGTGCAAACGGATGTGCACCCCCGCCACTGACTGCAATATTGAGTTGATCGGCCGCCTGTACGGTGCGCGTGCGCAGTTCGCGCAGCTCTTGCACCAGCGTTGCATGTTGGTGGTGCACACTGCTATTGAGCTCAATCATGCTCTCCGTGATTTCGGGCTTGAAGCGTGCCTCGCCATCGCTTTTGCGATGCAAGAGCGCAATCAAATCCGGTGCATCACGCGAGAGCGTTCCCTCGCGTGCGTGCAAGAGCTGCAGCTCCAGCTCCACGCCAACAGTGAAAGGCTGTGAAGCGGTGAATACCAAGGGATGGTGGGCTGACATGATGAACAATCTCCATCAGGTGAATATCAGGTGTATCGCGGCACGAACACGGGTGTGGGTAGCGCAGCACCTGTGGGCTGCCGTGCAGGAGTTGGGGCGGGCGCGGGGTAAGGCGAGAGCGAAGGCGACATAGAAGGCGGAAAATCTGCGGGTGAGCCAAATGGAATATCGGGCGGCAAATCTGGTGGCAAGCTAGGAGGCACTTGCGACGTGTCAATCCGCGTAGGATGTGTGCTGCTGCGACTGTTCATGCCCGCAATATCAGGCTCTTCGGCAATCTCGCCGCAGCGCTGCAGCAGATAGCGCAGTGCGCGTGGCACAATCGCATCGCTAATCAACAAGGCAATGCACAAGGCAAGTGCCAATTGCGCATCGGATGCGAGGAGCAAAGGCCAAGCCAGCAGCAAGAGCGCTAGGCCTGTCATTGACAGCGGCTGCATCATCAGCCCCAATGCAAAGCCCTGCTGCCAGCGCAATCCCGCCCAACGCGCAGTCAACGTGCACACCAACAGCTTGCCACACAAGCGCACCAAGAGCAGCAAAGCCACCAGTGGAATCATCAAGCCCAAAGCCACTTCCAGTTGCACCAACTGTTCGCGCCCTGCAACACCAAGGCCACCAAGCTCAAGGCTGACAGCGCAAACAGCAAAAGCTGCGCCAGAGTCGTGATGCCCGCTTGCAAGCCCTGCCCCGGTAAGCTGGATAAGCTCACCGATGGCAAGCTCGCCCGCGCCCGCAGCGAGAGGCCGAGCGCCAAGCAAGCCGCCCAAGCCGGCGCCCCCCACCACTGCGCCAGCCCCGCGCAGACGCAGGCTGCGGCCACTAGGCTCAAGCCGCGATTGAGATCCAAGTTAGCAGGCTTGGCGTGGCTCGCCCCATTTTTATGATGCGCTTGCTTGCTGCTGAGCAAACGCCCCAGAAGCGCCCCGACGCCCAAGCTCAATAAGAGCAAAAACAAAGGCTGCGCCAGCTCCCAGCCGCTGCGGGCTATGCTTGGAAAAGCTTGCCAGCTCTGTGAGCTGATCGTACCCCCAGCCCCTACAGTACCCGCAACTGCACTTGTCGCAACCGCGCCTTGCTGCCAAGCTTCGCCCAGTGCCAGCAGCATCGGTAAGCACAGTGCAGCCAAAAGCGTATTGATGCCACCCAAATGCAAAGCGCGTGCGCTAATCTGCCCGTCCGCTCGCCACTCGTGCATGAAGCTCGCCAACACCACGGGTGAGCTGTGCGCCGCCACCAAACCCGCAGCGACGGCCGCCAGCCAAGGCAAGCCAATCGCCAGCAGCAACCAAGCCGTCGCAGTGGCTGTGAGCGCGAACTCTAATACGGCTGTGGCAGCCAGCGCCTTGTTGCGCAGCAGCCAACGCGCATCCATGCGCTGCCCCAAGGTGAACAGAACCCAACCCAAAGCCAGCTCCAACAACTGCACCACACCCAGCGATTGCATCGCCTCATCCAGCCAACCTTGCAGCGCCAACACACAAGCCAGCAGCGCCCCGCAGCCCGCATAGGCGCTGCTGCGCATGCCGCCCCACTGCTGCACGCGATCGGCCGTGCGCACCATGATCCACAGCGCCGCGCCCAGCCACACCACCGGCGGAATTTGTGCCAGCGCAGGCCATACTGCCGTGTTCAGCGCATCGACCGCTTCATGCGCGATCACGCCAAACACTTCCAGCGTGCGCTGCCACCAAGCTGAGAGCAATTGCAAGGAGTTTTCCATCCCTTCACCTTATCGGCTGGGGCGGTTACAACCCTCGCTCAGGGTGTAAAAGTCGCCATGCTCGCGTTACATCTTTTCGGCATCAGCCAAGATCCGCTCCAAGCGCTCGGCGAGTTTTTCGGTGCTGAGTTTTCGCGCAGGCGCTCCACCATGAGCGGTAAGCTGAAGGGGCTGGGTTTGGCCAAAGTGACGAATTCCACGCGCTTCTTTTGCATGCTCTGCAAAGTCGTTTGCAGTTGTGCAATGTCTAATTCTTGCGAGAGCACTCGCGCTCGGCTTGCGTGAGCAGCAAATTCTTCGCATCATATTTTTTAAACACCTCGAAGAACAATCCGCTCGATGCTTGCAATTGCTTGGTGCTTTTTGCTGCACCCGGAAAGCCGCTGAAAATCAATCCTGCGATTCGCGCAATCTCGCGAAATCTGCGTTGCGCCAGTTCAGAGCTGTTGAGCGAGGCGAGCACATCGCCAAGCAATTGCTCACTGTGAAACAAAGATTGATCCTGCACCGCTTGCAGATCCACCGGCTGGGCGCTCAGCAGCTCAAAGCCATAGTCGTTCACTGACAAGCTAAAGGTATTGGGCTGCGCCTGCGCCAAACGGTAGCTCAGCAAACTGGCCAAACCCAGATGCACATTGCGCCCTGCAAACGGATAGATGTAGAGATGGTGGCCTTCTTTGCTGGTGAAGCTCTCCATCAGCAGCGATTGCGGCGAGGGCAGCTTCGATATGCGCATCTGCGTTTGCAGCATCGGCTGGACGGCATGCATTTCGGGCTCGTCAAATTTACCCTGCGCAGCTTCGGCCAGCAGCTGCACCACGGTGCTGGCCATCTCGGTAGACAGAGGCATTTTGCCACCCTGCAACTTGGCACTGTGCCTTTGTTTTTCTCAGCACGCTTCACATAAGCTGCCATGTCTTGGATGCGAATGAACTCCAGAATGCGGCCGGCAAAGGTGAAGCAATCGCCTTTTTTCAATCGCGCAATGAAGCTTTCTTCAATCGTGCCGATGCGCTGCCCGCTGAGGTATTTCACTTGGCATGCGCCATCGCTCACAATCGTGCCAATGCTCATGCGATGGCGGCGCTGCATAGCGCGATCGGGCACGCGGTAAATACCTTGCGCATCTTTTGAATGCGGTGATAGTCAGGGTAGGCCTGCAAACTCTCGCCGCCGCGCTCACAAAACGCCAGTGCCCAGTCAAACTCTTCGCGCGTGAGCTCGCGGTAGGCATACGCTGTGCGCACTTCGTCAAACAATTCGTCCGCTACGAATCCGCCGCCTAACGCCACGGTGACCAGATGCTGCACGAGCACATCCAGCGGTTTTTCTGGGCTTATGCGGCTTTCGATATGCCCCGCCATCGCAGCGCGGCGAGCTGCAGCGGCTTCAATCAACTCCAAAGTATTGGTCGGCACGAGCGTCACCCGACTCGTGCGCCCCGGCGCATGGCCGCTGCGACCCGCGCGTTGAATCAGCCGCGCCACACCTTTGGCCGAGCCGATTTGCAGCACGCGCTCAACGGGCAAGAAGTCCACACCAAGATCGAGCGAAGAAGTTGCCACTACGACTTTCAACTCACCCGCTTTCAAGCCCCGTTCCACCCAATCGCGCACCTCTTTGTCCAAGCTGCCGTGATGCAATGCAATCTGCCCCGCCCACTCAGGCTTGGCCTCCAAAATCAATTGATACCAAATCTCCGCCTGCGAGCGCGTGTTGGTGAACACCAGCGTCGTGCCCGATTGCGCCAACTCTTGCACCACTGGCTCGCGCATGCGAGCGCCCAAATGCCCTGCCCACGAATAGTTGCCAGGCTGCTCGGGAATCAAGGTGTCGATGCGCAGCGGCTTGTCAATGTTGGCTTGCACGATCGTCGGTAAAAAGGCTATTTTTGAAGCATTATTGGCATCTAGACGGCATAAAATATGCGCTGAGTGCTGCAAATTTGATAGCGTCGCGCTGATTCCCCAAGTCACTAATCTTGACTGAAATTGTTGCAGCCGCGCCAAGGCCAACTGCGTTTGTACGCCGCGTTTGTTTGCCAACAGCTCATGCCATTCATCCACTACGACGTAGCGCACGCTGGCTAGTTCTTCGCGGCTTTTTTCGCGCGAAATCAGCAACGTGAGTGATTCGGGGGTGGTGATGAGCACAGTGGGCATGCGGCGATCTTGTTTGGCGCGTTCGCTGCTGGATGTATCGCCTGTGCGCGAGCCTAGCGTCCATGCAGGCGCTAGTTCTCGCAAGGGCTCTTGTAAAGCCCGTGCCGTGTCCGCAGCAAGGGCACGCATGGGCGTGAGCCAAATCACAGACAAAGGGGCTGCTTTGCCACTTGGTAATTCTTTGAGTAGCGCCCGTCAATATGCCAAGCCATATCGCATAGGTCTTGCCTGCGCCCGTGCTCGCATGCAGCAAACCACTTCGCCCCGCAGCAATATGCGCCCAAGCTTCGCGCTGAAAGTCAAACGGTTTCAAATGTCGCGCGGTCAACCATTGTTCTACCGTCACATCTGTTATTCGTTTTTCAACCTGCATGGATTGATCTTACGAGGGATAATGCTTCTTTTACTGACTTCACCCGAAGAGACCTTATGAGCTACCAAGACACCCAACTCCTGATCAACAACGAATGGCGCGAAGCCGCCAGCAAGAAGAATATTCCCGTCGTCAACCCAGCCACAGGCGCTGAGATTGGCCGCGTGGCGCAT
>JAAUOI010000209.1 GCA_012036375.1 Allobrachymonas sp.
AGGGGCGCTGCACCACCCGCATTAGAGGTAGAAAAAAAGATCGGCTCAATCAAATCGAAATCTTGTTCAGAGATCATGCGATCCATCAAAACTGACCCGACCATGCCGCGCCAGCCTACCAATCCGACCAAGGGTTGGTTTCCAAGGTTTTGGCTCACAGTGTTATTTGCTTTCATTTGCAATGCCCTTTATGAAAATCTGAAATAAAACGTCTGGGTGTCAAACGACTTTTCAGTTCCGGCTCGTCTGAAGCCGGGAGGGCACAAGACGAACCGGGCTTCGTCAGCCAGTTTTGCCAGTCTTGTTAATTTGAGCGACCACCACACAACCTGCCTTGTTGGCACTTACGAGGATTGGGGGCGCATAGCTCATGATTAGATTATAGGTTGATAAATCAGACGACCAAAACAAAAAGCGCCCGAAGGCGCTTTCTCGTTTGCCAAGTAATAGAAATTACTTCTTAGGTTCAGCAGCTTTTTTCGCGGCATCAGCAGCAGCATCAGCGGCATTCTTAGCAGCATCCGCAGCAGCGCCGGCAGCGGCACCAGCAGCAGCTTTAGCAGCGTCAGCAGCGTTGCCGCCCGCAGCAACTGCGGCAGAAGCAGCGCCAACAGCGGCACCAGCAGCAGCGCCAGCAGCGGCTTGGCTGCATCAGCAGCAGCGGATGCAGCACCAGCAGCGGCTTCAGCCACAGGGGCTGGAGCAGGAGCGGGAGCAGCAACAGGGGCAGGCGCCGGAGCAGCCGCTTCAGGCTTCTTTCCGCAAGCAGCCAATGCAACAGCAGCCATCAAGGCTGTCACAACCAAGGTCTTTTTCATATCAGTTCCTTATGTAGGTAAAAAACAAACGATGTCAGAAATCAATCGTTCAAACCGTGCTGCAAATTAGGTATACAGCACGCATTGTCTTCAAACCACTCGATGTTTGAAGACAACTTCGCATTATATCCCGCAGCCGACTAAAGAAGGCTACGTTGTGTATTGAGCATTAGCCCAGCCCTGCCCATGCCCTGTCGGCTCTTGTTCTCGTGCTATAAACTTCGATCAACAGCCATTCATATCTTTTTTCGAGATGCCCAAGGTCATGACTTTTTCTTTTGGTATCAGTTTTTTTGACATCCTTTCTACCCCACGATGCCTCAACTTCCTCTCATTGATATTGGACAGCTCCTACGCGAGGAGATGTTGCAAGTGGACTCTGTTATCCATACGCGATTGCAATCGGACGTTCCTCTTGTCGCGCGTATCAGCCAGTACATTATTGCGGCTGGTGGCAAACGCATTCGCCCCGTGTTATTGCTGCTGCTAAGCGGCGCACTGGGGCAAAAGATGCGCGCAAATACAAGCTCGCGGCAATTGTGGAATTTATCCACACAGCAACTTTACTTCACGATGATGTAGTTGATGAATCAACGCTGCGACGAGGTCAGCCCACCGCCAATGAATCGTTCGGAAATGCTGCCAGTGTATTGGTTGGTGACTTTTTGTACTCTCGGGCATTTCAAATGATGGTGGAGTGCAAGTCCATGAAAATCATGCAGATTCTGTCCGAAGCAACCAATATCATTGCTGAAGGCGAGGTTTTGCAGCTGATGAATATGCACGATGCGTCACTGGATCAAGTCACTTATTTGCGTGTGATTCGATCCAAAACTGCCAAGTTGTTTGAGGCAACGGCGCGTATTGCAGCGGTGCTGGCAGATAGCGACGCCAAAACCGAAGAGGCTTGTGCGCAGTTTGGACAAGCCTTAGGTACTGCTTTTCAAATTCGTGACGATGCGTTGGACTACGATGGCCAGCAAAACGAATTGGGGGAAAAATTTAGGCGATGATTTGCGCGAAGGCAAAGTGACACTGCCCTTGATCATTGCCATAGAGCGGGCCAATACACAAGATGCGCAATTTTTGCGGCAAACCATTGAGCAGCCCGATTCCAATCACCTAGATCATGCGCTTGACCGCGTCAAACAGATTATTCAAAGCACGAAAGCTCTCGACGCCACCCATGATTTAGCCGCGCATGAAGCGCAAAGGGCGTGTGCCGCATTGGATCACTTTGAGCCCTCGGATTTTTTGCTTGCATTGCGACAGCTGGCAGACCAGTCGATTCAGCGAAAAAGTTGATATAACACCCACTAAGACTACGGGGCGTAGGCGAGCCTGATACAGCGCTAGGTTCGGGCCGCAGAGGCCGGAGATTCAATCCTCTGTCCTCGACCACGACGCGCTGTCGCATCCTTCACATCCAACACAAAAGGGTCAATCGTTGCATGCAAGCCGCTAGTTTTCCTCATTCCCGGCATTTTTGATGCCGCAAGGCTTGGTACGAAAGTGGATGTGGTGTATTCTCGGTAGCTACGAGACGTAACTCGCTTGTTAATCTTGCGCAAGTAAAAACATGGCTGTCCTTGATACCCCTACCGTTCCTAGCGTTGCTCTGCCTGGCACTGCGCGTGCTTTGGTCATGGCGGGTAAGTTGGATCAAAAGAAGGCCGAAGAAGTTTTTCGCAAGTCACAAAGCGGCAAAATACGAGCTTTATCGCTGAACTCATTAACTCGGGCGTAATTTCGGCTTCGGATATTGCGCACACTATGTCTGCGGCATTTGCCTCGCCTTTGATCGACTTGGATGCAATTGATCCGCAACGTCTGCCAAAAGGTCTGCTTGATCCCAAATTGTGTCAAAGCCTCCGCGTGGCCGTCATGGCCAAGCGCAATGGGCGACTGATCCTCGCAACAGCCGATCCATCAGATCAAACGACCGCAGAAAAAATCAAGTTTGCCACCCAAACAGGCGTGGACTGGATCATCGCCGAGTACGACAAGCTAACCAAGCTCGTAGAGGCCAACTCAACCTCGACCACCGAAGCACTCGACTCCATCATTGGTGCCCCAGGCGATTTTGAGTTTGACGAAACCTCCATGGAGGTAGCGCCCGAAGAGACAGAAGAAGCCGCCACGGATGTCGAAGATGCGCCTGTCGTCAAATTTTGCAAAAAATGCTGCTCGATGCCTATGGCATGCGAGCATCAGACTTGCATTTCGAACCGTATGAGCACACTTACCGCGTGCGCTTTCGTATTGATGGGGAATTGCGCGAAATTGCCTCACCTCCCGTCTCGATCAAAGACAAACTTGCTTCTCGCATCAAAGTCATTTCCAAATTGGATATTTCCGAGAAGCGTGTCCCTCAAGATGGCCGCATGAAACTCAAAGTGGGCGCGGATCGCGTGATTGACTTCCGTGTGAGCACATTGCCCACCATGTTTGGCGAAAAAATTGTGATCCGTATTTTGGATCCCTCCAGCGCCAAGCTGGGCATTGAGGCCTTAGGCTACGAAACAGTTGAAAAGGATCGAATTCTTGAGGCGATTAGCCGCCCGTATGGCATGATTTTGGTCACAGGGCCGACTGGCTCGGGAAAAACTGTGTCGCTTTACACCTGCTTGAACTTGATGAACAAGCCTGGGGTCAATATCGCGACGGCTGAAGACCCTTGCGAGATCAATTTGCCGGGCGTAAATCAGGTAAACGTGAATGATCGTGCGGGTTTAACATTTGCTGTAGCGCTTAAATCCTTTCTGCGCCAAGACCCCGACGTGATCATGGTCGGTGAGATTCGCGATCTAGAAACAGCAGACATTGCCATCAAAGCAGCGCAAACAGGTCACTTGGTGTTGTCGACGCTGCATACCAATGACGCGCCCACCACACTCACCCGTATGCGCAACATGGGCATTGCACCTTTCAACATTGCTTCGAGCGTCATATTGATCACTGCCCAGCGCTTGGCGCGCCGCCTGTGCGCTAACTGTAAAGCTCCTGCTGATATTCCCATGGAAAATTTGGTGCAAGCAGGCTTCAAAGAAGAAGACATTGATGGCTCATGGACACCCTATAAACCTGTAGGTTGCTCGATGTGCAATAACGGCTACAAAGGTCGGGTGGGTATTTATCAGGTGATGCCCATCAGTGACGACATGCAGCGCCTGATCTTGGCAGATGCCAGCGCTATGGATATTGCCGAACAGGCGCAAAAAGAAGATGTGCGAAGCCTTCGGCAGTCTGCTTTGTATAAAGTCAAAATTGGCATGACTTCGCTTGAAGAAGTGATTGCCGTGACGAACGAATAACACGATGCTTTTCAAATTCAGTCAATACGACGGAGACGCGCATGGCCACAGCCGCAGCTAAGAAATCTGATGTCAAAGAGGTTGTCTTCGAATGGGAGGGCAAGGATCGCAATGGCAAGACGGTGCGAGGCGAGCAGCGCGCTGCCAGTGAAAATCAAGTTTTAGCTTCTTTGCGTCGTCAAGGCGTGATCCCAGGCAAAATCAAAAAACGCAAGATGCGCTCGGGTAAAAAAATTACACCGAAAGATATTGCGATTTTCACCCGTCAACTGGCCACCATGATGAAGGCCGGTGTGCCCTTGTTGCAAGCATTCGATATCGTAGGACGTGGCAATGCTAACCCGAGTGTCACCAAGCTGCTCAACGACATACGCACCGATGTAGAAACGGGTACGTCGCTGTCGGCAGCATTTCGCAAGCATCCCATGTACTTCGACAATCTCTACTGCAACCTCGTGGAAGCGGGCGAGGCGGCAGGTATCTTGGAGAGCTTGCTCGATCGTTTAGCGACTTACATGGAAAAGACCGAGGCGATCAAATCGAAGATCAAATCTGCCTTGATGTATCCAACTGCGGTGGTGGTGGTGGCCTTCGTGGTGGTGGCGGTGATCATGATTTTTGTGATCCCTGCGTTCAAGCAGGTGTTCACTAGTTTCGGCGCAGACTTGCCAGGACCGACCTTGTTTGTGATGGCGGTCAGCGAGGTTTTCGTGAAATGGTGGTGGCTGATCTTCGGCGGCATTGGTGGCAGCATTTACTTTTTCATGCAAGCTTGGAAGCGTAATGAGAAGATGCAGAAACTCATGGATCGCGTTTTGCTGAAAGTACCGGTCTTTGGTGTATTGATTGAGAAATCCTGTATCGCGCGCTGGACGCGGACTTTGGCGACGATGTTCGCAGCAGGCGTCCCCTTGGTGGAAGCTCTTGACTCAGTGGGTGGCGCTTCTGGCAATTCGCTGTATGCCGATGCAACCACTCGAATTCAGCAAGAAGTCTCAACCGGCACTTCACTCACAACCGCAATGCAAAATGCCAATTTGTTCCCTTCGATGGTGATTCAAATGACGGCAATTGGCGAAGAGTCTGGCTCGATAGACCATATGCTGGGCAAAGCGGCAGATTTCTACGAAGCAGAGGTGGACGACATGGTGGCTGGCTTATCCAGCCTAATGGAGCCGATCATTATTGTGTTCTTGGGCACGCTCATCGGCGGCATTGTGGTGTCCATGTACCTGCCGATCTTCAAGCTGGGTCAAGTGGTTTGATGTTGGGCTTTGCATGGTTTGAAGTGGGGCTGGTTGGCCTGCTGGGAATGCTGATTGGCAGTTTTCTCAACGTGGTGATTCATCGCTTGCCAAAGATGCTGGAGGCACAATGGACGGCTGAATGCTGGCAACTCCAGCATCCCGATCAGGAGCCTCATCAGGCAACGCCTTTCAACCTCGTCACCCCGCGTTCGCGTTGCCCGCATTGCGGCCACATGATTCGCTGGTATGAGAATATCCCAGTGATCAGTTACTTGGTGCTAGGTGGCAAATGCTCACAGTGCAAAACCATGATCAGCGCCCGCTATCCGATGGTGGAAATTTTGACCGGCGCGCTCTATGCCTACTGCGCCTACCGTTGGGCTGGAGTTGGCAAACGGCTGCCTGGTGTGCGTTCTGCACCGCCTTGGTAGCTCTTGCTTTTATCGATTG
>JAAUOI010000210.1 GCA_012036375.1 Allobrachymonas sp.
TGATGAACTCAAACACCGTGAGGTTGTAATAATCCATGCCGCGCACCAAACGCGGATTGATCGTGAAACTGACGTGATTTGCTGTCAAAATGGCTTTAACTTGCGCGAAATGCTGCAAACTTGCTTCGCCCAAGTAATCGATCAATTTCGGCGCGGCATTGACCATCGCCTGCATGGCGGGGTTTTTTGTGTCCAAAATACGCAGTGGATTCGTGTGAAGGCGGCGCTTGGCTTCTTCGTCCAACAAATCAGCATGACTTTCCAAGTAAGCAATCAAAGCCGCGCGATGTGCCTTGCGCTCTTCAGGCTGGCCGAGGCTGTTCAGTTCCAGCCGTACATCTTTGATACCCAATTCTTTCCAAAGCTGGTCGGCCAGCAAAATCAGCTCTGCATCCACCTCAGGGCCCGAGAAGCCCAAAGCCTCCGCGCCAATTTGGTGAAACTGCCGATAGCGCCCTCGCTGCGGCCGCTCATGGCGAAACATCGGCCCCATGTAATACAAGCGCTTGCCGCCTTCATACAGCATCGAATGCTCAGCCACCGCGCGCACCACGCCAGCCGTGTTCTCAGGCCGCAGCGTGAGCTTGTCGCCATTTAATTTGTCTTCAAAGGAGTACATCTCCTTCTCAACAATATCCGTGACCTCGCCCAAGCCCCGCACAAACAGCGGCGTGGGCTCCACAATCGGCGTGCGAATATTGCGATAGGCATACCTCGCCATCAAGCCGCGCACATTCTCTTCCAACCATTCCCAACGTGCTGAATCCGGCGGAAGGATGTCGTTCATGCCTTTGATGGCGGATAGTTTTTCGTTGCTCATAACAGTTCATTTCAATCGGATTGAAGCGGCGCGAGATGCGCTTCAATCCATGTCACAAATTCTTCCTCGCCGATCTCGCCAGCGGCTACATCCAGCAAGGTCAAAACGCAGGAAGCATCGTCAGCGACCAAACGATAGTCGTTGAGCATCAGAAACAACTCAACAGCCACGAAAGCAGTTCGCTTGTTGCCATCTAAAAATGGATGATTCCTAGCAATGCCATAGCCATACGAAGCGGCTAACCGCGCAACTGTTGGTTCGCCATAGGCGGCCACTTGCTGAGGTCTTGCCAGCGCGGAATCAAACAAAGCCATATCGCGCACGCCAAACTGCCCGCCATGCTCGGCAAGCTGCTCATCATGCACCGCAAGCATCACCTCACGGTGCAGCCAGATCCAATTTTTCATGCCAAGGCTCGCTTACTTGGCCAACTCACGCAGCACATGGCGGCGCTTGCGCATGATCTGCTCGGCTAATTTCATCTGCGCGCCAAACTCAGGATCGGCATTACTGATCCGATACCCATCCGGCGCTTCAGTCCAAAACAGCTGATCGCCTTTTTCCACCTTGAGCTGCCCTAAAATTTCCTTGGGCAGGATCACGCCGAGCGAATTGCCGATTTGGGTGATTTTTAGGGTTTGCATGGTAAATCCTAGAAGGGGGTTTTAACTTTTATTATAACACCGCATCTTGAAATTCAGCGGCTCAATCCCCCATCATGACTCCTGAATAGATAGCACTCCGCGCACAATTCTTGCCGGCTAACTGCCCAAAACGCCTCAAATTGGCTCTGCCCATCCGAAGTGGAATTGAAGGTTCAGTCACACACTGACCCTACAATTGTGATGCTCAAACAGTATTTCTCATGCCCTCACCCGAACTCGACCCACCTAGCGCTCCAGCATCGCCAGCCCTTGCGCCCCAGCCCGCCCCGCCCAGCGTCCCCAGCCTGCGCCGCCGCATGGCTTGCTGGCTGTATGAAGGCGTGTTGATGTTTGGCGTGGTGTGGATCGCGGGCTATTTGTTTGGCACGCTCTCGCAAACCCGCAACGCGATGGACAACCGCCTCGGGCTACAAATCTTTCTCTTCATCGTTTTTGGCATTTATTTCGCATTTTTTGCACAAAGGCCAAACGCTGGCCATGAAAACTTGGCATCTGCGCGTGGTGGACACCCAAGGCCAAGCCATCTCGCAGGGCAAGGCGCTGTGGCGCTATGTGCTGGCGTGGCTGTGGTTTGTGCCGCCGCTGGCAGGTGTTGCGCCGTTCAAACTCTCAGGCGGTGAAATTGCCGTGATCGTGATCGGCTGGGTTGTTTTCTACGCCCTGCTCTCGCGCTTTCACCCGCGCCGCCAGTTTGTGCACGACGCGATAGCCGGCACGGAGCTGATCTCGCACCGGCCGATGAGCAAAACCATTCCCGCCTAGCCCCTTGACTACACCGCATGAACACATCGCAAGAATCACCCACCGCACAAAAAGCTCGCTCGGGATTGACGCGCATCATTCACGCCACAGGCTACTCCATCAATGGCCTCAAAATCGGTATGCGCGAGCCAGCCTTTCGCCAAGAAGTGATGCTCGCTTGCCTCTTGATTCCCACTGCTGTCTGGCTTGGACGAAACTGGCTAGAAACCTCTTTCCTCATCGCCACTTTGGTCTTAGTGATGATTACCGAGCTGCTGAACACGGCGGTAGAACGCTCCATCGACCGCATCGGACCCGAATGGCACGAACTGTCCAAAACCGCCAAAGACCTTGGTTCTGCGGCGGTGTTCTTGTCGCTTGTGCTCTGTGTGGGTGTTTGGTTTGCGGCGCTTACTTCTTATTTTCTTTGAAACCCATTGCCATGACTGCTTCGCTCACTCGACCCAATTTCTCCATTTGCGTCTATTGCGGCTCGCGTGAAGGCACGCAACCTGCCTTTGCCTATGCCGCAGGCGAGGTGGGGGCGCTGGATTGGCCAGCACGGCGGGCAACTGGTGTATGGCGGAGGCAACAATGGCCTGATGGGCATCCTCGCGCAGGCCACACTGGATGCAGGAGGCCGCGTCAAAGGCATCATTCCGCAGGCCTTGGTCGAAAAAGTATGGGCCAAGACGGATTGCACCGAGTTACACATTGTGCAAACCATGCATGAGCGCAAAGCCATGATGGCCGAGCATGCCGATGTGTTCCTCGCCTTGCCGGGCGGCATTGGCACATTTGAAGAGCTGTTTGAAGCTTGGACGTGGAAGCAACTGGGCTACCACGACAAACCCATTGGCATCTTGAACGTCAATGGCTGTTACGACGCATTCATGCAAATGATGCGTGGCACAGTTGAAGATGGTTTTGTGGCCGACTACCAGATGGAGATGATCCAAGTTGCCGAAGAGCCTGCGGGACTCTTGCGCGAATTGGTGACGGCGGCTGGGCTGTCAGAACAACTCAAGCGTGTGGATTGATCACAGGTCAAGCCACTATCAATACAATAGCATTCGACGCAGATTTCATGCCGGCTAACAGCCGATTTGGCTTAAAAATCACACCGCCGCTTCGTCTTGCTCCCCGGTGCGGATGCGCACCACGCGCTCCACGGCGGTGACGAAAATCTTGCCATCGCCGATTTTGCCGGTGCGCGCGGCCTTGACAATCGCATCCACACAACGCTCCACATCGCCAGTTTTCACGGTGACTTCCACTTTCACCTTGGGCAAAAAGTCCACCACATATTCCGCACCACGATACAACTCGGTGTGACCTTTTTGGCGGCCAAAGCCTTTGACCTCCGTCACGGTGAGCCCGGTAACGCCACATTCGGCCAGTGCCTCGCGCACTTCTTCAAGTTTGAAGGGTTTGATGATGGCAGTGATTTGTTTCATGACAGTCGCCTCGACGTTGTTGGAATGCTGCAAACTTTAACTCAGAATTGCCAAAGCCTGAGCCAATTTGGCCTCAAATAGCACAGCCACAAAGTAAAACGGCCTCCGAAAATCAATTCGGAGGCCGTCGAAATGCTTGGTAGGCGCAATTGGATTCGAACCAACGACCCCCACCATGTCAAGGTGGTGCTCTAACCAACTGAGCTATGCGCCTGCAATCCTGAAATTATAGCATCGCGACTTTCGCCTTCATTTTTCTGCCCCGCGCGTCTCATGCAAGCCTATAATTTCAATTTCCACCGAGCGACTCATGACCAAATTTGTCTTCGTCACCGGCGGCGTGGTGTCTTCCTTAGGCAAGGGCATCGCCTCCGCATCACTGGCCGCGATCCTTGAATCGCGCGGCCTCAAAGTCACCCTCATCAAACTCGATCCGTACATCAACGTCGATCCAGGCACGATGTCGCCCTTCCAGCATGGCGAAGTGTTCGTCACTGACGATGGCGCGGAAACCGATCTGGATCTTGGCCACTACGAGCGCTTTGTGGAAACGCGCATGAAAAAGGCCAACAACTTCACCACCGGCAAAATTTACCAATCCGTGCTGGAGAAAGAGCGGCGCGGCGATTATTTGGGCAAAACGGTGCAAGTGATTCCGCATGTGACCAACGAAATCCAAGAATTCATCAAGCGCGGCGCGGGTTTTGGCACGCCAGAGGCGGTGGATGTGGCGATTGTAGAAATCGGTGGCACGGTGGGCGATATCGAATCCCTGCCCTTCTTAGAGGCCGTGCGCCAATTAAGCCTGCGCTCCGGCGTGGGCAACACAGCCTTTGTGCATTTGACCTATGTACCATTCATCAAAGCCGCAGGCGAATTGAAGACCAAGCCCACGCAGCACACGGTGCAAAAGCTGCGCGAAATCGGCATCCAACCAGATGCCCTGCTCTGCCGCGCGGATCGCAAAATCCCGGAAGACGAAGCTGAGAAAATTTCGCTCTTTACCAATGTGCAGCCTTGGGGCGTGATCAGCATGTGGGATGTGGACACGATCTACCAAGTCCCGCGCATGCTGCATGAGCAAGGGCTCGATGGACTCATCTGCGACAAGCTGCGCCTCAATACTCCACCCGCAAAATTAGCACGTTGGGATGGCCTCGTGCATGCGGTGGAGCATCCGCAATCGGATGTGAGCATTGCGATGGTGGGCAAGTATGTCGATCTGTCGGACAGCTACAAATCGCTCAACGAAGCGCTGAAACACGCCGGCCTGAAAAATCAAGCCCGCGTCACCATTGAATACATCGATTCAGAAACACTCAACACTGACAACGTCGCGCAGCTCGCTAAATTTGATGCCGTGCTGGTGCCCGGCGGCTTTGGTGCGCGTGGTGTGGAAGGCAAGATCGCTGCTGCCAAATTCGCGCGTGAAAACAAAATTCCATATCTGGGCATTTGCCTCGGTATGCAAGTAGCCACCATCGAATACGCTCGGCACATGGCGGGCCTGAAAGATGCCAACAGCACAGAATTTGATGCCAACAGCCCGCATCCTGTCATCGCACTCATTACTGAATGGAAAGACAAAGACGGCTCTATCCAAAAGCGCGATGAAAAATCCGATCTCGGCGGCACCATGCGCCTAGGCGCGCAAAGCTCCGATGTCGCCAAAGGCACGCTCGCGCACAGCATCTATGGCGATGTGGTCACCGAGCGACATCGCCATCGCTATGAAGCCAACGTCAATTATTTGGACACCTTGCGCAAAGCAGGCTTGGTGATTTCTGCCCTCACGCAGCGCGAGCAGCTCACAGAGATTGTGGAGCTGCCCAAGAGCGTCCACCCGTGGTTCATCGGCGTGCAATTCCACCCCGAATTCAAATCCACGCCATGGGATGGGCATCCACTGTTCAACGCCTTCATCAAAGCTGCGCTCGATCATCAAGGCACAGGCAAAGCCCTCAAGCCTGTGCCTACGGCTCAATCCAGCGCCGCCTAAGTTGGGTGAACTTGCCTTCTTTTTGGTACTATTTGGAAGTAATTGAGAGGGTCATTTTTTTAAGCCAAATTGGCTGTTAGCCGGCATAAAAATGTGCGCAGAGTGCTATTTTTATTTTATAGCATAC
>JAAUOI010000010.1 GCA_012036375.1 Allobrachymonas sp.
ATGCCAACGATCTAGGCTTATGCAAGCACCTTGATTGCCTGTTGAATACTACTAATTTAATAGCACTCTGCGCATATTTATGCCGGCTAGATGCCTAAAACGCTTAAAATCACTCATCTGAGGATTGCTGCAAGGCCCACATCTGTGCGTAACGCGCGCCGTATGCAAGCAGTTCGCCGTGCGTGCCGCGCTCGATGATGCGGCCAGCGTCCATCACCAAAATTTCATGCGCATCGACCACGGTGGAGAGACGGTGCGCGATCACTAGCGTGGTTTTGTTTTGCGCCACACCTTGCAGCTCGGCTTGAATCGCGCGTTCGTTCGTTGTATCCAGTGCGGAAGTCGCTTCGTCAAAAATCAAAATCGGTGGATTCTTGAGCAGTGTGCGCGCTATCGCCACGCGCTGTTTCTCGCCGCCTGAAAGTTTGAGACCGCGCTCGCCCACCATCGTCTCATAGCCCTTGGGCGTTGAGACAATGAAGTCGTGGATGCGGGCGGCTCGCGCGGCTTCGTGCACCTGTGCTTGGCTGCTGCCGGGCTTGCCATAAGCAATGTTGTATTCCACCGTGTCGTTGAACAGCACAGTGTCTTGCGGCACGATGCCGATGCTCGCGCGCACACTCGCTTGCGTGAGTTGGCGCAGATCTTGGCCGTTGATTTGGATGCCGCCGCCAGCAATTGCAGCGTTGCCCGGAATGCCCACGTCATAAAAGCGATACAGCAGCCGCGCCAGCGTCGATTTGCCTGAACCGCTCGCGCCCACCACAGCCACCGTTTTGCCCGCAGGAATTTCAAAGCTCACGCTGTGCAAGATTTGCCTGTTCGCTTCATACGCAAAATTCACGCTTTCAAATTTCACTGCGGGCGGCGCACTCAATTGCAGAGCATTCGCCGCAGAAGAATCGGCGATTTCACGCTCTTTTTCCATCAACACAAACATCTTGTCCAGATCGGTGAGGCTTTGCTTGATCTCGCGGTAAATCACACCCAAGAAGTTCAGCGGAATATAGAGCTGAATCATGAAGGCATTGACCATCACCAAATCGCCCAGCGTCATGCGGCCTTCGACCACGCCTTGTGTTGCTCGCCAGAGCATGGCGACTAGTGCCACGGCGATGATGAGCTGCTGGCCAGTGTTCAGCATGGACAGCGTGGTCTGGCTCTTCAGTCGCGCTTTGCGTAGCTTCTCCAAGCTTTCGTCATAGCGCTTGGCTTCAAAGCCTTCGTTGTTGAAATACTTGACCGTCTCATAGTTCAGCAGCGAATCTACCGCCTTGGTGTGCGCCGCCGAATCAAACTCATTGGCCTCTTTGCGAAACTTGGTGCGCCATTCGGTGATCATCACAGTGAAAGTGATGTAGAGCGCGAGCGCAGAGAGCGTGATGATGGCAAACCACACGTCAAATTTCACCGCCAAAATCGTCAGCACCATCGCCACCTCGATCAGCGTGGGGATGATCGAATACAGCGAATACGAAATCAGCGATTCAATGCCGCGCACGCCGCGCTCAATATCGCGCGTCATGCCACCGGTTTGGCGCTCCAAGTGAAAGCGCAGGCTCAAAGCGTGTAGATGCTCAAAGGTTTTGAGCGCAATCGAGCGCGCCGCGCCTTGTGTGGCTTTGGCAAACACCAACTCTCTAAGTTCTGTAAAGAGCGAGGTGGATAAGCGCAGCAGGCCATATGCAACGAGCAGCCCTATCGGAATCACCAGCATGCTCTGCACGGAACCAGGCTTGAGCGTCATGCTGTCCACCAGCTCCTTGAGCAGCACGGGCACGCCCACATTGGCTACCTTTGCGCCCACCATGAAGGCCAGCGCCGCTGCCACGCGCCATTTGTATTCGAGCAAATAGGGCAAGAGGCGCTTGAGCGTGAGCCAATCGGAGCGCTCGGGAGCCGCTGAGTTCGTGGCGGGGGTGGCTAGGCTGGGAGCGGGGGGTGAGGTGGAAAGTGAGCGCATCGGGCTTATGATCTTTGTATTGATAAACTGAGATTGTGCCGATGTCTGAAAATTCCAGCGAAAAAGTGAGTTTGCCCACCGAACAGAGGGTGAGTTTGCCCACAGACAAAGAGCTGGTGCTCAAAGTCATCCCCATGCCTGCTGACAGCAATGCCAATGGCGATATTTTTGGTGGCTGGGTAATGGCGCAGGTCGATTTGGCGGGCTCGGTGATTCCAGCACGCCTTGCCAAAGGCCGAATCGCCACCGTGGCCGTCAACGAATTCCTCTTCAAGCAGCCCGTCAAAATCGGCGATTTACTGAGCTTCTACGCCGAAGCGGTGCGCGTCGGCACCACCTCCGTCACCGTTCACGTCGAAGTCTATGCCCAGCGCCTACGCCAAGCCGAAGACATCGTGAAAGTCACCGATGCGAATCTGACCTATGTGGCGATTGATATGGAAGGCAAGCCGAGGGCGTTGCCGAAAAGCTGATCAACCTTTGAAATGATCAAACGAGGCGTAGGCAGGCGCTTGCGGCTGGCCTTGCTCATCAATCAGTGTGATGCCTGAGCCAGCGCGTGTGCAACCTATGCGAGTCAGCGGCAGACACAGTTGCGTAGAAAGCGCTTGAATTGCGGTGCGCGTGCTGGGCGCGGCAGTGAAAACCAGCTCATAATCATCACCGCCCGCCAGCACCATTTCTTGCATAAATTTTAAGTCAAATGGGCCATTTCCCGGCATAGAATGTGCGCGGAATGCTATTGTATTGATAGCGTCTAATTCAATGTCAGCGGCCACGCCACTGCGCTGCAAGATATGCCCCAGATCGCCCAGCAGCCCATCGCTCACATCCACCGCGCTACTGGCAATTGTCCTGAGCGCCAAGCCCAGCGCCACGCGCGGCTCGGGGCGCTCCATGCGTGTGCGCATCTGCGCAAAAGCTGCCTCGGGCAATGAGATCGTGCCGCGAAAGGCCTCCAGCGCCAGCCGCGCCTGCCCTGGCCAGCCGCTCACATAAATATCATCACCTACTCGTGCGCCGCTGCGCAGCAAAGCTTGGCCTTGAGGGGTGTGACCGAACACTGTGATGCAGATGTTGAGCGGCCCCGCTGTGGTATCGCCGCCGATGAGCGCGCAGCCCTGCGCATCGGCCAAAGCAAACAAACCCCGCGAGAAACCAGCGAGCCAAGCCTCATCGATACGTGGCATAGCCAATGCCAGCGTGAACGCCACAGGCTTTGCACCACACGCCGCCAAATCGCTCAGGTTCACTGCCAGCGCCTTGTGTCCCAACGCTTCGGGATTCACGGTCGATAAAAAATGCCGCCCTTCAACCAGCATGTCGGAGCTGATCGCCAGTTGCATGCCGGGCGCAGGCGCGAGCAGGGCGCAATCATCACCAATGCCGAGGTCCACGCCGCTTTTGGGCGGCGTGCTGCGCTTGAAATAGCGCTCAATCAGGTCAAATTCACCCATGCTTATTGACTGCAAAAATCTTCAATGAATTCAGGTACTTAGATCGTTTGGAGACTTAAGCTCAATCGATTGATCTTAAACCTTAGTGCAGCGTCCGCCGCCCACCCAAGCTGCTGATCGCATCGAGCACGAACATCGGAATATCCGCATCAAAAGCCGTGCCATCTTCGGCGATGCAGTGGTATTGGCCGTGCATGGTGCCGGTGGGGGTGCGCAGTCGGCAGCCGCTGGTGTATTCAAAGCTTTCGCCGGGAGCGAGCAGGGGCTGCTCACCGACCACGCCCTCGCCTTTGACTTTTTCCGTCACGCCGTTGGCATCGTTGATGTTCCAAGTGCGGGAGATGAGCTGCGCAGTGATGTCGCCGGTATTCGTGATCGTCACGGTGTAGGCAAAACCAAACACCCCCATGCTGGGTGCCGATTGGGCGGGCAGGAACTGCGGGTGCACTTGAACGGTGAATTGGGGGCGAGACATGGCGTAATGGTAGCCGGGTTGCAAAGATTGCTGCGCATCTGAAGCCACAGAAAGCCCTGAGAAAGGCGGCAAATCACTTTTTTGCTTCAATTGATATCATTTGGCGATAAAAACCTAAGAAAGATGCATGCAAATGAATGAATGGCTGAGTATCGCGATTGGCTTGGTACTGCTCTTGGTCGGCGGGGAACTGTTGGTGCGAGGGGCGGTGGCTTCGGCCAAGGCACTGGGCGTTTCGCCGCTGCTCATTGGCTTGACCTTGGTGGGTTTTGGCACATCCACGCCCGAGCTGGTGACGAGCGTCACAGCCGCCATGAATGGCTCGCCGGGTATCGCGGTGGGCAATGTGGTGGGCTCTAATATTGCCAATATTTTGTTGATTTTGGGCGTGTCGGCGCTGATTTACCCGATGGCGGTCAATCCGCAGGGCTTTCGGCGCGATGCAATCATGTTGGTGGCCTCTGCGCTGGCATGCATGGCTGTGGTGCTGTATGGCCGGATGGGGCCAGCTATTGGCGCGGTTTTCGTCCTGAGTTTGCTGGCCTACATCGTGTATGTTTACCGTGCAGAAAAGCAGTCACCCGACGAAGCGGCTGTGGTGGCCGAGCATCGTGCAGAGGATGCGCCGAAAGGGCCGGGCAATATGGGCTTGTCTGTGGTGATGGCAGTCGCTGGCATTGCGATCACGATTTTTGGCGCACGGTTCTTGGTGGATGGTGCGATTGATCTAGCCAAAGGGATGGGCGTGTCTGACACCATCATTGGCCTGACGATTGTGGCTGTGGGCACTTCTATGCCCGAGCTGGTCACCTCGGTGATGGCGGCGATTCGCAAGCATGCCGATGTGGCTTACGGCAACATCGTGGGCTCGATTATTTTCAACATCTTGTTCATCTTGAGCGGCACATCGTTTGTGCAAGCGATTGATATTCCACCGCAAATTGCGCGCCTCGATATTTGGGTGATGCTGGCTGCGACTGCTTTGCTGGTGGTGTTTGCCCGCACGGGCATCAAGCTGCAGCGCTGGGAAGGCGCGGTGTTTGCGGCCTGCTATGTGGCCTACACCGCTTATTTGATCTCGATTGCTTAAACCACATTACTGTTTCAACCACGAAGAAAACTGACGCCATGGCCGCAAACCCCAGTTCCCAAAAATTCTTAGGCATCCTCCCGCAAGAAGCTGTGCCCGGTGCGCTGCTCGTATTCATTGCCATGCTTGCGATGATCGTGGTGAACTCTCCCTGGGGCGCAACGTATCAATCGGTGCTGTACACCTCTGTGTCAGTGGGCCCTACTGGCGGCGGCATTGAGATGAAGCTATCCGAATGGATCAAGAACGCGCTGATGGCGCTGTTCTTTTTCTTCGTGGGCTTGGAGCTGAAGCGCGAAGTATTGGAAGGTCAGTTGTCCAACGCGAAAGCGGCTTTGCTGCCCGTGCTCGCGGCAGCGGGCGGCGTGGCGGCGCCAGCTTTGATTTATTTGGCGTTCACAGCCAAAGCTGGCTTTGCCCAAGGCTGGGCGATTCCTGCGGCCACCGATATTGCCTTTGCGCTCGGTGTGCTCTCGCTGCTGGGCAATCGCGTGCCGCCAGCGTTGAAGGCATTTTTGTTGGCGGTGGCTGTCGTCGATGATTTGGGGGCGATTTTGATCGTGGCGTTTTTCTACACCGAGCAAGTGTTTGCGAATTACTTGCTGGCGGCTGCGGGGGTGTCTGCTGTCTTGATCGTGATGAATCGCTTGAAAGTGGCTTCGATTGGCTTGTATATTTTGGTGGGCATGGTGCTGTGGGTGGTGATGTATCGTTCGGGGATCAGCCCCACCATTGGCGGCGTGATCGTGGCGGCTTGTGTGCCACTCAAAGCACGCGATGGCCACAGCCCCTTGCATGAAGCCGAGCATGTGTTTCGCCCTTGGGTGCTGTTTGGCATCATGCCGGTGTTTGCATTTGCCAACGCGGGCATCAACCTTACGGGTGCGAGTCAGTATTTGATGCACCCCATCACGCTGGGCGCTGCTTTGGGCTTGGCGGTGGGCAAACCGGTGGGCATCGCGCTCATGACTTATTTGGGCGCAACGCTCATGAAAGCGGACAAGCCTGGCAATCTCGCGCAAATCATTGGCGTGGGCTGCATTGCAGGCGTGGGCTTCACTATGAGTTTGTTTGTGGGTGCGCTGGCGTTCACTGATCCGGCGCTTGCTACGCCCGTTCGATTGGGTGTGTATGCCGGCTCGATTCTTTCTGCCTTGCTGGGCTTGATGATTTTGGCCAAAACATTGCCCCAAGCCGCAGCGAAAACTTCTGTATCAGAGGATCAGACTCGCCCCTTCATCTTGGCCGAGCCCGAGTATGCAGCGCACGATCAGGCCAAGCCGTGATGTGAATCAGCTTCACACTAACCGCGTAGTAACTTATTTTCTGCCAGCGCCAGTGCTTCAGGCTTGCCGTTGAGCACTAACGTATCGCCTTCAGCAAGGGGCGTGCTGTCATTGACTGTCACCAGCAGCCCATCTTTTTCTGCGCAAGCTCACCACACGCACGCCTACAGCATGCAAGGCCAGACTCTCCAATGTGTGGCCTAAGGTTTTGGCGGCGACTGGCAAAGAGACCGTTTGCAATCTTTCATGATCGAGCTCATCCACCGTATCATCATCTTGCCCGTGGAAATAGCCGCGCAGCAGGTTGTAGCGCGCATCGCGTTGGTCTTGCACCGTGCGAATCACGCGCCGCATCGGCACGCCCACCAAGGCCAGCGCGTGGCTGGCCAGCATCAAGCTGCCTTCAATCGATTCGGGCACCACTTCGGTCGCGCCGGCCGCGGTGAGCTTGTCAAGATCATGGTCGTCTTGCGTGCGCACGATCACGGGCACTTGCGGCGCATGGCCACGAATATGCGCGAGCACCTTGAGGCCGCTGGGCACATCCAGATAAGTGATCACCACCGCACTGGCGCGCGCAAACCAGCCGCCATCAGCGCCTGCAAGCGCGCAGAATCGCCAAACACCACACTGTCTCCCGCCGCAGCCGCTTGACGCACACGATCAGGGTCGAGATCGAGCGCCATGTATTGAATGCCTTCGCGCTCGAGCATGCGTGCGAGGTTTTGCCCGCAGCGACCATAACCACAAATGATCACATGCTTGTCGCGGCTAATGGATTTTTTGGCAATTGATGTCATTTGCAGTGATTGCGCGAGCCATTCGCTGCTGACAAATTTCATCACGATGCGGTTGCTGTACATGATCATGAAAGGCGTAGCCAGCATGGACAGCACCATGCTGGCCAAAATGGGGCTTTGCATCGACGCGCTGATCAGCTTGTTTTGTTGTGCCAAGGTGAGCAACACAAATCCAAACTCACCCGCCTGCGCCAGGTACAAGCCCGTGCGCAGCGCCGTGCCTTGAGTTGCGCCCAGCATGCGAGCCAATGCCGTGATCATCAGCAGCTTAAACAGAACTGGCACGAGCGTGAGTAGCAGCACAAGAGGCCAACGCTCAATCACAATGCGCCAATCGAGCAGCATACCAATCGTAATGAAAAACAAGCCGAGCAATACATCGTGAAACGGACGAATATCGGTTTCCACCTGATGCTTGTATTCCGTCTCTGATACCAGCATGCCAGCGATGAATGCGCCTAGCGCAAGCGACAAGCCCGCATGCTCGGTGAGATAGGCCAAGCCCAGGGTGATCAGCAGCAGATTGAGCATGAACAGCTCTTCGCTTTTGCGCCGCGCCACTAGGGTGAGCCACCAGCGCATCAGCTTTTGACCACCCGTGAGCAAGATGGCAATCAAAAATGTGGCCTTCAGGGCAGCCAATCCCAACGAAGAAACCAATTGATCGGCAGGCGCTGCCAGCGCTGGCACGAGCACCAGCAACAGCACCACAGCCAAATCTTGAAACAAGAGCACGCCGATGACCCGCTTGCCATGCTCAGACTCCATCTCTAGGCGCTCTTGCATCAGCTTGATCACAATCGCCGTGCTGCTCATGGCCAATGCACCGCCGAGCGCCAGTGCGCTTTGCCAGCTCATCACCCAATACTGCGGCAAAACCCAGGCCAGCGCCAACGAACCCACCGTGGCGATCAGCATCGTCAGCGCCACTTGCAGCAGCCCCAGACCAAACACATGCTGGCGCATGGAGCGCAACTTGGACAAATTAAATTCCAGCCCAATCACAAACATCAAAAACACCACGCCAAACTCAGCGAGGTAGCGGATCGAATTGGTGTTTTGTGCCAATGCGAGTGCATTGGGCCCGATGATCACACCGACTGCCAAATAGCCGAGCATCGCAGGCAGCTTGAGCATGCGGCACACCACCACACCCAATACAGCGGCAGCCAAGTAAAGCAAAGTCAATTCAAGCGCATTCATGCTCCGATACTAGCAAACAGTGCGCCAACCTGATTTAGAGTGACTTGCGAGTCTGTTTTTTAACGGTGCGTCTAATTGTCATTCGCAGAGGATGTTTTCCAACACCGAAGTAGAATGGGTACACCAAACCTAAGTAGTACATCATGGTCAGCAAAATACTCACCAAAACCGCGTCCAAGCCCCTTGCAAAAAACTCGGTGAAAACTCCCAGACAAAGCAGTGCATCTCCCCGTGCGCTCGTCCCCAAAAAACCGAGCTTTAAACAACAGATGCTGGCTGCGCGTGAGCAGGCTATTATTGATGTGGTCAATCGCCTGCTGTCAGAAAAAGGCTTTGAGGCGATGACTGTAGATGAGGTTGCTTTTGATGTAGGCGTTGCCAAAGCCTCGCTCTATAAGCATTTTCCGAGTAAAGAAGATTTAGCCGCTGCGGCCTTGGTGCGCATGATGGAGCGAGCGGTTGCGTATTTGAAAGAAATTCCTGCTGGCGACGCGCCCGTCATCAAGCTTAAAGCGGCTACGCGTTGGATGATGCAATTGAAGCTACGCGGTGAAATGCCGAATTTACCCAGCCAAAACTCCACGCTGCGAGCTACTTTGATCGGCAACACAACCTATATCGATGCCTTGATGCAGATTTCCGATACGTTGGGCGACTGGATTGAAGCCGCGCAAGCCAACGGACAGATCCGCAGCGAATTACCCGCAGTGACGGTTCTGTATACGCTGTATGCCCGCGCGTGTGATCCCGTGCTGGAATTTTTGCAAGCCACGGGTAGCTATGACAACCAGCAAATCATGCAGATGGTCGAGACCAGTTGTTTCGAGGGTCTCCTGCGCCGTTGACGCGCTACTGACTATTGCAGTTTAGGCTGCAGCTAACCAATAACCCGCGTTGAACGGACTGCTCATACGCAGCGCCAAGGGTGACACGTCTACCAGCTTGTCCGTCGGCATTTTTTCTGCATCGGCATCTTCTTCTGTCGCCGCCACTGCTTTGCCCGAATTGGCGCGTGCAACTGCAAAGCTGTAGAAGCAGCGGAAAGGCACTTTGCGGTCATGCCAATAGTCGGCGATGTCGCGGAAAATGTCGAGCAACTGCTCGCGCGCTTCTTTGTCGAACTTGGGGTTCGTTGGGATGTGTTCGAGCACGACAATGAAGCCGGGTTGGCTGCCTGATTTGTGAATCGGGTCGGTCAACACGTCATACAGCGCATCATAATTCTTGCCAAAGTGTGCAGGCAGTTTCAATTGCACGGCCAGCATATCGAGCACATCTTGCTTAGACTGCGCTTCGCCAATGCTCGCATACAGGAAGTGATGCCCCATTTCAGTGGCTGCGCCTTGTAGATCTTGCACGCTGTGTGCGCGAATGGATTGGACGATGTTGGGTTTGGTGTGACGAAGGGGCATGGTGCTTCTCCGCAGTTATGTCAGTTAAAAATAAAAAGCAAAAAACTCTCGGCGGTGGCAGTTTCGCAAATCGCCCTGACGAATCAGGGAGCGATGCGCTTGAAACTGCTGTAATGATCCTCGGTGTAGTAACACGCCTCGGGTTTGCTCGGTTGTGCGCCGCCGCACACAATCCGTTTAGCTCCGCGTGTGCGGGCGTAAGGCGTTTTGACCGTGTATTCGCGATAGAAGCCGCGCTTTTGTGCGGGCAGCAATCGTTCACGGTTACCAAACACGGTGCCATCTTTCTCGTAAGGGAAAGGGCCACCAGCCAAAATCAATGCATAAGTTTCACGGCCTTGTTTGGGTAAATCAGCTAACGCAACGCTGGTTGCAGCTGCCTCAGGTGCTGGGCCTTTTGCCCAAGCGAGCTGGGATGCCACACAACCTGCCGCAGCAAAAGTTAACACCACCAGCAGACGACTTGCCGCAGCGCCAACCCAATTTTGATTGAACCAGCGATTCACGATCAGCGACTCCGATGACGGCAACTTTCTGCCTGAACTCACACAAACTACGGGTTAACCCGCAAAACCAAGACAGCAATTGTGACCGAAAGCCTAGAAAAATGCAAGTCCAAAGGTTATCGAAAGTGCTTTTGGAGACGTGTGCCGAGGATACAAGATGTGATTTATTGCACAAAAATGTGCAATCGGCATGTAACATAGCGCGGATGCTGCTCTTTAAATGTGAGCACACGCTTACGTTTTATCTATTTTCTGGCGGCATTTGCATCTGCAACTGTCAGCGCTGTCATATTCACAATACGTCGCACCGTGGTGCTAGCCGTCAAAATATGCACCGGTTTGGCTGCACCCAGCAGGACAGGTCCGATTGCGATATTGCCGCCTGCCGCTGTTTTGAGCAGGTTGTAGGCAATATTGGCCGAGTCAATGTTGGGTAAAACAAGCAAATTCGCTTCACCGCTCAGAGTCGAATTCGGCATGATGCTTTTGCGCATGCCTTCATCCAAGGCCACATCGCCATGCATTTCGCCATCGACTTCGAGCCATGGTGCTTGCGTACGCAAGAGCTCCAAGACGCGGCGCATTTTCACGGCGCTGGGCTGATTGCTGGATCCGAAATTGCTGTGCGAGAGCAGCGCAGCTTTGGGCACCAAGCCAAAGCGCATCATCTCTTCAGCCGCCATCACGGTGATCTCTGCCAATTCTTCTGCACTCGGGTCGTAATTCACATGGGTGTCGACCAAGAAGATTTGCCGATCAGGCAGCATCAGGCCATTCATGCAGGCATACACCGGCACGTCTTGCTCTGTGCTGTCTGCGCCGCCGGGGCGCTTGCCAATCACTTGGTCGATGTAGTGCAGATGCAATTGTGTCGTGCCCCAAGTGCCGCAAATCAGGCCATCCACATCGCCTTTGTGCAGCAGCATCGAACCAATGAGCGTCAGGCGGCGGCGCATTTCGATTTTGGCCACTTGCGATGTCACACCTTTTCGCTCGGTCATGCGGTGGTAGGTTTGCCAGAAATCGCGGTAGCGGTGGTCTTGCTCGACGTTGACCACATCGTAATCGAGCTCTTCTTTCAGGCGCAAACCAAATTTCTCAATGCGCTGCGCAATCACGGCGGGGCGACCAATCAATGTGGGGCGAGCCACGCCTTCATCCACCACGATTTGGCAGGCTCGCAGCACGCGCTCTTCTTCACCCTCGGCATAGGCGATGCGCTTGTTTTTTGCTTTTTTCGCCGCATTGAAAATCGGCTTCATCGTTGTGCCGCTGGCATAGACGAAACTTTGCAGTTTTTGCTTATAGGCTTCCAGATCAGCAATCGGGCGCAGTGCTACGCCGCTATCCTCCGCCGCCTTGGCCACCGCCGGCGCGATCTTCATCATCAAGCGCGGATCAAAAGGCTTGGGGATTAAATATTCTGCGCCAAATGCTAATTTCTCGCCCGCATAGGCCGCCGCCACCACTTCGCTTTGCTCCGCTTGCGCGAGTTCTGCAATCGCATGCACGGCAGCAATTTCCATCTCTACGGTGATGGTGGATGCGCCCGCATCGAGTGCGCCCCGGAAGATGTAGGGGAAACACAAAACGTTGTTCACCTGATTTGGATAATCCGTGCGCCCCGTGGCCATGATCGCGTCATCGCGCACGGCATGCGCTTCTTCTGGCAGGATTTCAGGATTCGGATTGGCCAGCGCCAAAATCAGCGGCTTCGCTGCCATGCTCTTGACCATGGCAGGCTTCAATACACCGCCCGCCGAGAGGCCGAGGAACACGTCCGCGCCTTCCATGACTTCAGCGAGTGTGCGCTTATCCGTCTTCTGCACAAACTGAATCTTGTCTTCATCCATCAGCTCCGTGCGGCCTTCGTAGACAACGCCCGCCAAATCCGTCACCCAAATGTTCTCGCGTGGAATGCCTAGCTTGACGAGCAGGCCAAGGCAGGCCAGCGCCGCAGCGCCCGCGCCAGAAGTCACGAGCTTGATCTTTTCGGATCTTTGCCCACGACTTTGAGGCCATTCAAAATCGCTGCGCCCACCACAATCGCCGTGCCATGCTGATCGTCGTGAAACACTGGAATCTTCATGCGCTCGCGCAGCTTGCGCTCCACATAAAAGCAATCAGGCGCTTTGATGTCTTCAAGATTCACGCCGCCAAAGGTGGGCTCGAGCGCGGCGATGATGTCTACCAATTTATCCAGATCGTGCTTTTCGTTGATCTCGATGTCAAACACATCGATGCCAGCGAATTTTTTAAACAGCACGCCCTTGCCTTCCATCACTGGCTTGGCAGCGAGCGGACCAATGTCGCCCAAGCCGAGCACGGCCGTGCCATTGGTGATCACGGCGACCAGATTGCCACGCGAGGTGTATTTGAAGGCGTTGTTGGGGTCTTTGACGATCTCTTCGCAGGGTGCGGCCACGCCGGGGCTGTAAGCCAGCGCCAAATCGCGCTGATTGGTCAGCGTTTTGGTGGCGGCAATAGCGACTTTGCCGGGCGTGGGGAACTCATGGTATTCGAGTGCGGCGCGGCGCAATTCTTCGCGGGCTTGTAGGCGTTGGGCTTCTGTGTTGCCTGCGGGGGTGTTCATAGTGGGCATGGTCTTGTCTCGGGTGCAACTTGTCGCTGCGCCGTCATTTTGTGTAACGAGGAGGACGATTGTAGGCGGTTTAGAGGGATAACCCTAGTGCGGGAATATGCGTATGAGGCGTGTGGAGTCGTGACTTTTGGTGCATGAATGCGCCGAATGCTTCCCAACAAAGCCTACAAATGACTCTATTTTTGATAGCACTCGGCGCAGATTCTATGCCGAGTAGAAGCACAAAACACTTCAAAAACACGCATTTAAGCGGCGGGGGTGTCTGTGGCTGGATCTTCCGGCTTTTTCGAGAACCGAATGTAAAACTTCGAGGCAATCAAGCCCACTTCATACAAGATACACATCGGAATGGCCAAAGCCAGCTGGCTGATGACATCCGGCGGTGTCACGATGGCCGCGATCACAAAGGCCACGACCACGAAATAGCCTCGAAAATCCTTGAGCTTGTCAATCGTCACGATATTGAAGCGGGTGAGTAGCATCACCACGATGGGCACTTGGAAGGCCAAGGCAAAAGCGATATACAAGCTCAATATCGACTCGACATACGAGGCAATATCCGGCGTGGCCGCCACTGAAGCCGGCGTGAACTGCTGGATGAAGGCAAACATCTTGTCGAGCACGAAAAACTGCACGAAAGCCAAGCCGGTGTAGGCCAGCAAGCTACCAAACATAATGAGCGGCAGCGCAAACAGCTTTTCATGTTTGTACAAACCTGGCGCGACAAACATCCACAGTTGATACAGCACCCAAGGCAGTGCGAGCAAGAATGAGCCCATCAGCAGCACTTTGAGCGGCACAAAAAACGGTGAGAACACGCCGGTGGCTATGAGCTTTGCACCGGGTGGCATATGCGCCATGATGGGCTTGGAGATCCAGTCGATCAAACCACCTGGGCCCGGCCATATGGCCAGCAAAATTCCAGCAATCACGAGCCCATAAACGCAGTAGAGCAAGCGATCGCGCAGCTCTTTTGAGGTGCTCTACAAAAAGGCTGCTCGGTGCCAGCCAGTTCGTCTTTTTTTTCTTCGGTCATGACGGCTAGGCAGTCTCAGATCAATTGGGTTTCACGGCGCGATAACGCGCCACACGCGCCGCGCCCGATTGCGCACTGGTGCGCACGCCAGCTCGCTGCTTGAACCAACGCGGCGTGGCACTGTTTTTCATGCGCCATTTTTATGCGGGCGAGAGTAAGTGGGGAAGCTCTCGTAGGACGTGCTGCCCGCTTCATTGGTCACCTGTTCCCAAGATTTCTCAAAATCTGTGGCGGAGGTTTGGATGGAGTTTTCAACATCGCGGGCAGCGCCCTCGACTGTCTCCTTCATTTTTTCAGCTCGTCTAAATCCATCGAGCGATTGACTTCGGCCTTCACATCGCTCACATAGCGCTGCGCACGGCCGATCATCGTGCCAACCATGCGTGCGACGCGCGGAAGTTTTTCGGGCCCAATCACGATCAGCGCGACAGCGCCGATCAGGGCGAGTTTGGAGACGCCTAAATCAATCACAGCACAGCAGAAAAATTAGCTTTTTTGCTTGGCTTCGACATCAATGGTCGCTTTGGCTGTCGCAGCAGACGAGCCATCGGCCACTTGTCCTGCTGGTGAAGCCGCCGCATCTTTGTCTGCTTCGCCGCCGGTTTTCATGCCGTCTTTAAAGCCTTTGACCGCGCCGCCCAAATCTGAGCCCATGTTTTTAAGCTTTTTCGTGCCAAACACCATCACGACGATCAGCAGCACGATCAGCCAATGCCAAATTGAAAATGAACCCATGTCTTTCTCCTAAAACGCCGCGCAAACACTTGGTAGCTGCGAAGCAGTGAATCTGTGATTCTAAATGCCCTACGTAGTTTCGGGCAGCTAAAGTGATTTCAACCTCTTTTCCAAGGTCTTGCGCCGCCCATCACATGGATGTGTAAATGCTGCACTTCTTGCCCGCCCTCAGCGCCGGTGTTGCTCACGATGCGAAATCCGCCCTCGGGATACGGGTTGCAGCCTTCTTGCGCGGCCAGCTTCGGGATGAGCAGCATGATGCGCCCCATCAGCGCGGCATGGCGATCTTCCAGATGCGCAATCGAGGTGATGTGTTCTTTCGGGATCACCAAAAAATGCACGGGTGCCCAGGGGTTGATGTCGTGAAAAGCGAATATTTCATCGTCTTCATAGACTTTGCGCGAAGGGATTTTGCCTTCGACGATTTTGCAAAAAATGCAGTTGGGGTCGTGATTCATACTTGTTAAGAAGAAACCGCGCGGCTGGCGTTCATCGCGACCATGCCTTTGACGATGCGGTATAAAAACCAAATGGAAATCAGCGTCCAAGCGATCCAGCCGGGCACATAGAGCAAAATAAACAGCGGAAACGTCACCAAATACAAGCCACCCGCCCACAAAGTAGAGCGAATACGCCATGAAAAATGGCTGGCCTGCCAAGTGCCTTGCGCCTCTTCGCGCTTCACAAAATCCACCACAAGCGCAATGATCAGCAAGACGGCGCCCATTTGCCCGCCCGGCACGATAGCGCCCACGGCCACGATCAAATGCAGCGCATAGCTGACCCAGCCGACGGTTTTCAGCTGCTGGGCTTTGTCCTCATTGCTCACAACATCGGTTACATCGCTCATGGCCAAATCCTTTCAGGGTTAAGGCGTGGTGTCTTGCGCGGCGCGGGTTTGCGCCTTGCGAGCGGCTTTTTCTTCCAGCCCGCTCAGACCAACGCGGCGCTGCAATTCTGCGATGACATCCGCAGGCCGCAATCCATGGTGACACAGCGCCACCATGCTGTGAAACCACAAATCGGCGATTTCATTGACCAATTTTTGCTTGAGTTCTGCTGTGTTGCCGCCAGCCTGTGCATCCTTGCTCGCGAGCACCACCTCAGTTGCTTCCTCGCCGATTTTTTCAAAAAGGCATCGGGGGCTTTGGCCAGCAGGCGAGCGACATAGCTCGTCTCGGGATCGCCGCTTTTGCGGGTGTCGAGCACATCGGCGAGCTGCTCAAGCGCGTCTTGGGAGTTCATCGCTGTCATTTGTAGATGCTTTCGGGGTCTTTCAAGACGGGTTCAACCGTTTTCCAGTGTTTTTCTTCGCCCGTGGTTTGTAATTGACTGAAAAAACAGCTGTGCCGCCCGGTGTGGCATGCAATCCCAGGTTCATGACCAAGCTGAGTGACGGTGAGCAAGACCACATCACCATCGCAATCGAGCCGAATGTCGTGCACGGTTTGCACATGCCCTGATTCCTCACCTTTGAACCAGAGCTTGCCGCGCGAGCGACTGAAATACACGGCGCGTTGCAGCTCGGCCGTTTTTGCAGAGCTTCGCGGTTCATGTAGGCAAACATCAGCACATCACCGCTGCCGCGCTCCTGCGCAATCACGGGCACGAGGCCTTGCGCATCCCATTTCACATCGTCTAACCAGTTCATGCGCTGATTGTCGGGTATTTTTGTGTGCGGCTGTGCTCGATAATCGACGCATGGAATTTTTCAAGCGGCTGTCGCCGAAGACCATCGGCATCGCGTCTGCCCTCATCACGATTGCGATTTGGACTTCGTTCATCGTGGTCGCCCGGGCCATGGCACTCAAGTCGCTCACACCACTGGATATTGTGCTCTGCCGCATCATTGGCGCGGCTTTGGTGCTGCTGCCTTGGGGGTTTTTCATGGTGCGCAAGATGCGCTCGGCCAATCCGCAGGCAGTGACCTCGCTGTGGATTTCCCCTTTGCCGCTCAAGCTGACGATACTGCTCGGCACGTTTGGTGGCGTGGGCTATGCGGTGCTGGCTTACAGCGCGTTTACGTTTGCGCCGGCTGCGCATGGCTCGGTGCTGATGCCGGGGCTGCTGCCGCTCTCAACCGCTTTGCTCTCTGTGCTTTTGCTGGGCGAGGTTTTGAACAAAGGGCGCAAGATGGGTTTGCTGCTGATTTTGAGCGGCGGTTTGCTGGTGGGCGGCGCATCGATTTGGCAGGCGTATGCAGATTCCGCGAGTGGATCGCAAGTGTGGAAAGGTGATCTGCTCTTCGCATGCGCGAGCAGTTGCTGGGCGTTTTATACCGTGCTGTGCCGCCAGCATCGGCTGGAGGCTGTACCGACGACGATTGCGGTGATTGTGTTTTGCGTTTTGGCCTTTGTGCCGCTGTATGCGCTGCTGGTGTTTTCAGGCATGTTGGTGAGCAAGCTGTCTACAGCGCCGTTGTGGGAAATCTTGTTTCAAACCTTCTGGCAAGGCATGGGCTCAGTGGTGATCTCGGGCATTACCTTCACTCAGATGATTCGCTACTTTGGCCCGGTGCGCAGCACCATGCTGACGGCCATCGTGCCGGGGCTCTCGGCCTTAGGCGCAGTGATCTTTTGGGCGAGCCGCTAGGCTGGAATTTGATGGCGGGTTTAAGTCTCGTGACTTTGGGCATTGTGGTGGGGGTTCGCGCCGCTGCAACGTCAGCGTCAGCGCCAGCGCCAGCAATCGCCGCCGTCAAAGCATGAAGCTGCTCGCACTCGATACCTCGACCGACACGTTGAGCATCGCCGTGCAGCATGGCGATGCGGTGTTGGCGCACACCAGCGCCGGCGGGGCGCTGGCTTCGAGCACGCTGATTCCCGCGATTGAAGCACTCATGCAGCAGGCCGGCTTGCACTATGCGCAGTTGGATGCCATCGCCTTTGGCCTAGGCCCTGGCTCGTTTACCGGGCTGCGCACGGCTTGCGCGGTGGTGCAGGGGCTGGCATTTGGCGCGAATGTGCCGGTTCTGCCCGTTGATACGCTCATGATCGTGGCTGAAGAAGCTCGATTCCTTGCCCAAGAGCAAGGTTTGGACAGCACGCGCGTGCTCGGTGCGCTGGATGCACGCATGAGCGAGGTGTATGTGAATCACTATGAATTCAGTAGCACTCCGCGCAGTATTTATGCCGGCGAGATGCTTAAAAAGCCTCAAAATATGCTGCTGGAGCACTTGCAAATGCCCACGCTTCTCGCAGGCAATATCCGCCCCACGCTCGATGCGCAATTGCCGCCAGAAGCCGCCGCTGTGCCCTATCTGAATGCGCTGCCAACGGCGACGGCTCTTTTGCGCCTCGCGCCCGCATTGATCGCCGCCGGTGGCTTGACGGATGCAGAGCATGCTTTGCCGCTGTATATCCGCGACAAAGTTGCTCAAACCACGGCTGAGCGCATGGCCACCGCCTTGTCTCACCCCGTTGCCAGTGCTTGACCGCAGCACCAGCCTCAGCCCACAATCCTTGCCATGAGCGCATCACCCTCAACATTCGCCTCTCAGATTCCCACGGCTTGGAACGCGCTGGAGCCGCTGGAAGCACGCCTAGAGCCCATGTGCGTAGGGCAAATTGCCGATGTGATGATTGCCGAGCGCGCAGCCTATGCATGGCCTTGGAGCGAAGGCAATATCAACGACAGCATTGCCCAAGGCCATTGCTGCCAAGCGTTGCGCTCTGGCGATACGCTGCTGGGTTATTTCATCGCGATGAAAGGCATCGATGAAGTGCATCTGCTCAACATCGCGGTTGCGCCCCAGCATCAGCGCCAAGGCTGGGCGCGTGTGATGCTCGACAGCTTGGTCGATTGGTCTACCGCGATCGGTGCGCATTGGCTGTGGCTGGAAGTGCGCCAGAGCAATGCGCGAGCGATTGAGATTTACGAGCGCTACGGCTTTCGGCGCGTGGGCGAGCGCAAAGCCTATTACCCACTCGATGGAGCGCGGCGCGAAGATGCTCTGGTGATGAACTTGGGCTTACAGCCTGAAAAGAATGAGCAGCATGGAAGCCACTGAGTCCACTGCAACCGACTTCACGTTGGATGAGCGCCAGCGCGGCATGCTCGAAGCTATGGGCATCAAACTCTGGCTGCCAGATCAACTGACCGCGCCCGAGCAATCCAGCTCGCGGGAGTCAGCAAAGCCAGTCTTGGCTGAGAAATTCGAGCAAAAAGCACCAGTAACCAGCGCAGATACTGCGCGGGATGCTATTGAAAAGTAGCGTTTCTGCCTGTAATCCCTTCTGCATCTCCAGCCCCTCAGAGCGCCATCATCGCCCGCGCCCCACGCCCTTCAGGCCTTGAGCTGATGGATTGGCCGTCATTGCAAAGCGCCGTGCAAAGCTGCCAAGCTTGCGCCTTGTGTGAGTCGCGCAAAAACACAGTATTCGGCGTAGGCCAAGCGCCCGCTCAAGAGACCGAAGCCCCGCAGGTCGATTGGCTGATCGTGGGCGAAGCGCCCGGTGAGAATGAAGACCTGCAAGGCGAACCTTTCGTTGGCCAAGCAGGCAAGCTGCTGGACAACATGCTCGCCGCCATGAAGATCGGCGAGGCTGGTGCAGGTCTGTCACGAAGCAAAGGCGTGTACATCGCCAACGTGCTCAAATGCCGCCCGCCCACCAACCGCAATCCTTCGCCCGACGAAGTGGCGATGTGCGAGCCTTATCTGGCGCGGCAAATCGAGCTGCTGCGCCCAAAAATCATTCTGGCGATGGGTAAGTTTGCGATTTCGAGTTTGACGGGCAGCAACGATCCCGTAGGCAAACTTCGTGGTCGCATCCACAACCTACAGCACGCCAGCTACCAAGCCCCAGTGATCGTGACGTATCACCCCGCTTATTTGCTGCGCAACCTGCCCGATAAAGCCAAGGCGTGGGCTGATTTGATACTAGCGATGCAGACTTACCAAGAAGTGATGGCTCGGCCTGCTGCTGAATCAAGCGCAGTTTAAAAAGCGCCTTTCTACCGTCCATTTGCCGCCGCCGAAAATGGCGATGGCGGCCAGCAGTGCGCCCCACAGCAAATGCTGCTGCAAAGCCGCTGGCGCAATCTCTTGCAAGGCGATCACGGCCACGGCATTGACCACAAACAGGCCGAGTGCTGAAAAGCGCGTAGCCAAGCCAATCACCAGCAGCACCGGCAAGATCAACCCGCCGGCTGTGCCCATGAAGGCCGCCAATGCGGGTGGCAACAGTGGCACTTTGTATTCATCAGTGAAAAGCGCCACCGTCGTGCCCCAATCGCGTATCTTCGTTAAGCCCGAAGCGAAAAACACCCAGGCCACATACACCCGCGCAGCCAGCAGCGCAGGGCTTTGCAAGGCATCAAGCAGCTTGCGAAGCGGCATCCAAGCTCGCAAAATCGACTCGATCAACGCGGTGAAAAAAGGCGTGGGGGTGGTACTCATATTGGATGTCTTTCTAAGGTACGAATTGGGAAAAGGAAAGCTATACGGGGCACACACCGATCAGCAATCCCGATGACGCACTCTGCGCCAGCCAGCCGCCGAAATCAAAATCAGGCGCTTGCGCCAAAGCCGCATCCACCGCTTGCGCAAGCGACTGGCCTTGTAAGCAAGCCTCGATCAAAGCGCTTCTTGCAGCGTCAATTACCGCCAGCATCGGGCGAAAGCCTTGCCGCCAAATGAGCGCGATTGCGGCTCGTGCTGTGCAATGGCTTCGCGTGCAGCGGCATGCAATTGCTCAGTGCGCGCGTCGTGAAGCTGATGAATCGCCACCACAGGAAAAGCGCTACGCACTATGAAACAGCCAGGGCAGAGCATCAGGCGAAGCTGGGCGGGATCGTGGCTGGCGAGCAACTGAAAACTCTCTCCATCGAGTGCGGCATCAGTCGCCGTCGCGGCCACATGCAGCGCCCATTCCACGCGAGCCACATCGGGCAAATAAGCATGCTCAGCGAGCAGCGTTTGCAATTGAGGCACATGGGCTAAATACGCTGCCAAGCCCTGCCCCCACTGCGCCAAATCACCACGCTCAGGCGGCTTGGTTTGCCACAAGCCGTGAGCCAGATGCGCAAAATTTTCATCCCCGAGCAACTGCGCCATCACGGGATACACACTCTTTAAAGCTCGCTCGCTGATCTCCTGCGCATTCGCACGATAGGCACGCAGCCCGCGCACAGTAGCGGCAGGGTTTTTAAAGGAAAAATGGCCATTCTCCGGCATAGAATATGCGCGGAGTGCTATTAAATCAGGAGTTTTAAGGGCAAACAAATCCAGCAAAGCCGTTTGCTGCGCAGCCAGCGTAATGCTCATGCCAAGGCTCCACAAGCGATTTGGTTTGCTTTCGCTGCATGCGCTAGCAACACATCCAGCTCAGGCACATTCGTATCCCATTCGATCAGCGCAGGCGCATCACCAAAACGCCGCACTGCCTGCGCATAGAGCTGCCATACTGGCTCGCATACCGCACTGCCATGATCATCAATCACGATGTCGTCCATCTCGCAATGCCCGGCCACATGCATCTCGCCTACCGCGTTGGCTGGCAAACTCTCTAAAACTGAGCCGCTGCTTGCAGCGCCAAAGCATGATTCCTCGGCGAATCGTTTTGCAGATTCAGCGAATTGACAAACACATTGTTCACATCCAACAACAATTGGCAGCCCGTGCGCCGCACTAGCTCGCTTAAAAATTGCTCTTCGGAAAATCCGCCTGCGCATACTGCACATAAGCGCTCAAATTTTCTACGAGCAACACGCGCTTCAATCGCTCTTGCACAAGGCTCACATTCGCGCAAATCGCATCCAGCGAAGCGTGCGTGAACGGAATGGGCAACAAATCAGAAGCGTGCAGCATCTTGCCGTTTGAATCCAAGCCCCGCGCAAAGCAAGCATGATCGCTCACGCGCGCTGGCTCAATCCGCTGCACCAAAGCTTCAAGTTGATCCAAATGCCAATCGTCAATGCCAGTTGCCGCGCCCAGTGAGAGCCCCACGCCATGCAGGCTGATCGGGTAATGCTCACGCGCAGTGTGTAGCGTGGCCAAAGCTGCGCCACCGGCGGGCAGAGCAGAGCCAAAAAAATTCTCAGAATGCACTTGCAGAAAGCCCACCTCAGGGTGCTGCTCCAATACGGCGGCATAGTGCGGATGCCGCCAGCCGATACCGGCTTTTGATAAGCGTTCAGACGTAAAAACGGGCGCTCGTGAATTCATCGAAGCGCCCGCTATTGATGCGAAGGTATCTGGTTTCGCTCTAGCGGATCAGCTCTTCTTTTCCATTGCAGGTTTGGCCATGGCAGGTTTTTCCATGGCGGCTTTCTTGGCTTGCTCGGCCGTCATGCCTTTCATCGTGCCGCAGGTGCCAGCAGCCACGTATTTCCACTCGCCTTTGTCGTTATCGACTTTGGATTGGCCTGCGCAAGAATGCGTGCCTGCCAAATTGGCGCAATCGTTTTGGCCTGCCTTGGCAATGCCATAGCATTTTTCTTTGGCCTGCGCCATCACGGGTGTGGCGAGGAAGGAAGTGCTGAGCAGGGTGGCAGCAGCGGCTGCGATAAAAGCGCGTTGGTTCATGAGGTTCTCCAAAGAAGTGAAGTGAAACAGGTTGAGATTCAACTGATTCAAAGATCGCTTTTCAATCTGCTGATCAGTTAGCTGTATGTCCGCTCGAATCAGGTGGTTCTTACGCAGAGGGTGTGAATTTTCGTGAAAAAATCACAAAAGCTCGGCAATATCGTCCCACACCTCGGCCGGAATGCGGCCTTGGTAGCGCTTCACAACATCGCCTTTCTTATCGATCACCAAAGTCAAGGGCAGCGTGGTGGATGTGCGGTTGCGCATCATCTCGGGCGTGCCCAATGAATCGCGGTAGCCCGGATCATTCGCCCACAGCTGTGTGAGCCGTTCTTTCATCGGCACGGAGGCATTGATGATGGCGTTGTAACTGTCTACATCGCTCATGCGCCGGTCGGCGCTGACGAGCACGGTAGTAAATGGTTTGCCTTGCCAGCCTTTGGCGTTCTCGCGCAGCTCGGGCATTTTGTCTCGGCACACGGCGCAATCCGTTGCCCAAAACATCACGAGCACCACCTTGCCTTTTTGTTTGGCCAGATCAAAAGGCTGGCCGTCGATGGTTTTGCCGGTGATTTGCACGTTTTTCGGCAATGCGGTTTGCGCCAGCGCGAAGCTGGCCGGCAACAGCAGGCTGAGTGTGAGCGCAAGACCATGAATCAACCGACGCGCTGAGGAATAGAAACTTTTATTCATCCAATCGCTCCTTGTGATGCGTACAAGTTGTGTCTGTCGCCATGCTTTGACAAAAGCTTACAGCTTCCGCGTTATAAACTCCAGCCAAACCAGAGGGAAACCCTATGAGCTTTGAACAAGATGTCGCCGAGCAGCGGGTTTACCTGCTCAAATTTGCCCGATTGCAGTTGCGTAACGAAGCTTGGGCGGAAGATGCCGTGCTCAGAAACTCTATTAGCTGCCATTGCCAAGCCGCAAGCCTTTGGCGGCAAGGCGCAACTGCGCACTTGGCTGGTGGGCGTGTTAAAGCACAAAGTCGTCGATTGCCTGCGCGCCAATTTGCGCGAGCCCAATGTGGCCGATATGCGCGGCAACTCCGAAGACGACATGAGTGAAGGCGATTTGATCGATGCCATCGGCTTCAAGCAAGACGGCCACTTTGCCGACAAGCCTGCCAATTGGGGCAATCCAGATCAAGATTTATCGCAACGCCAATTCATGGCCGTGATGGATGCCTGCATCGCCAAGTTGCCGCCCGTTCAAGGCCGCCTGTTTCTCATGCGTGAATGGTTAGAGTTAGATGCCGAAGAAGTGTGTAAGACTTTGAACATGACCTCTACTAACCTCTATGTGCAACTGCACCGCGCCCGCCTCAAGCTGCGCGAATGCCTGCAATTGAACTGGTTTGGCGCAACCCCTGCCTGAGCCTTTTAGAATAGATTGAGTTATGGGCACTTCTA
>JAAUOI010000211.1 GCA_012036375.1 Allobrachymonas sp.
GCGCATCATGCTTTCTGCCTCGGCCACTTCCATGCGGCAGTTTTCAATGCTGGCGTATTTGGAGTTCGGCCTGCGCTCTTGGCGTACCTCGTGCAAGCGCAGGGGGTCGATGGTGAGGCCGAAGATTTTTTTCTTTTCGGCTTTGAGAGCGGGCGGCAGCATGCCTCGGTCAAAATCTTCAGGAATGAGCGGATAGTTGGCGGCTTTCAGGCCATGTTGCATCGCCAAATACAGTGAGGTGGGCGTTTTGCCGCTGCGCGATACGCCCACGAGAATCACATCTGCCGTCTCTAGTTCGCGGTTGCTCTGTCCATCATCATGCGCCAAACTGTAGTTAATCGCCTCAATGCGATCGTTATAAACCTTGCTTTTGGAAATATCTGAAAAGCGCCCCACGCGATGGTTGGACTTGATGCCCAGCTCCAGCTCCAGTGGCTGCACAAAGGTGCCAAACATATCCAGCACCTGGCCTTTGCATTCGGTTTTGATGAGCCACAAAATCTCGTCATTGACCAGCGTGGTGAACACGATCGGACGCTTTCCTTCTAGCTCAAAGGTGTGGTTGATCTGCCGAATCACCGCATGCGCTTTGTCCATGGTGTCAATAAAGGGCAGTCGCACATGGCGCGGCTGCATCTCGAATTGATTAAGAATGGCGTTGCCAAAAGTTTCAGCGGTGATGCCGGTGCCGTCAGAGACAAAGAAAACAGTGCGGTTGGTCATGATGAAATGATAGTCGCGTACAATAGCCTTACTGTAACCCGCACCTAGCGCAGGAGAGGTGGATGAGCGGTTTAAGTCACACGCCTGGAAAGCGTGCGTGGGGTCATACTCACCGCGGGTTCGAATCCCGCCCTCTCCGCCATTACTATTCGCCTCATGCAGGCTGATTCCCAATTTCTAGACCATTATGTTGCCGCAGTTCAGGCTGAACTGCCGTTGGGCAACCATGATTCGTGGGTACAAACTCGGCTGTCAGCGGATTTCATGAACAATGCGCTGGGCACGGTGCGCGCGGGGGTTGCCGTGGTGATCGTTATGACCATTTTGTTGATGGGGCAGGTCAACTCGGTGGGCTTGTTGCTTTGGGCTGCGTCGTGCTCTTGCTTGCTGGTGTTTCGCTGGCGTTTGGTGCAGCGGTTTCAGAGCATAATGCGGGCAAAAGATGTGCCCGTTCAGACAGAAGTTTTGGAGAATTTTTTCCGGCGCTACGGCTGGAGTTGGCCTTTGACTGCATTTTTGTTTGCGTTTCCTGTGGTTTTATATTTTCGACAAGCGCCAGAGCCCACGCAATATGTGTGCATGATGATTTTGGTGGGCATGGGCACAGTGGGTGCCGCTTTGATGTCGGCGAATTTGAAATACCAAAGGCAGTTTTCTCATACCTTGACAGGCACATTTGCGTTGGCTTTGATTTCACATGAACTGCTTCAGTGGCCAACTCCTCCCAGTCGAGAGACGATTGCGCTGCTGATGCTGGTGGCGCTGTTCTGGGTCTCGATTCTGTTCTTAGGCAAATATTTGCATCAGCTGCAGCGCTCTAGCTACAGCGCACAATTTGGCAATGAGCAGTTGATTCGCTCTTTGCGTCAACAAAGCCAAGCAGCCACAGAGGCCGTGCGCATGAAAAACAGCCTGCTGGCCAGCGCCACGCATGATCTGCGCCAGCCCGTGCATGCGCTGGCGTTTTATGCCGATTGGCTGCGCAATGAGCCTCAGTTAGCCGGCAGTGTGATCCCCAAAATTTTGGCGGCCACCGATTCGGTGAACACGCTGTTTAACAGTCTGTTTGACTTTGCGCGGATTGAGGCCGGGGCGATCAAAGTCAATCTCAGCGAGGTGAATATTCACGCTTTGATCGAAGAGATGGCTGTGCAGTTTGCGCCAGCGGCTGATCAAAAGGGCTTGTATTTACGGGCCTCGCCAGTGCAGGTGTCGGTGCAAAGCGATGCAATTTTATTGCGCCGCATAGTTGCGAATTTGCTGGCTAACGCGATTCGGTACACGAACCAAGGTGGTGTGATGATCACGGGGCGTGTGGTGGGAGGCGTGCTTTGGATTGAAATTGCAGATAGCGGTGTGGGCATTGCGCCGGAGCATTTGCCGCATGTATTCAAAGAGTTTTATCGCGCCCCTGTACACGAGGGCACAGCCGATAGTTTTGGCTTGGGCTTGGCGATTGTGCAGCGCCTGTGTCGCACCCTAGGCCATGTGGTGACGATTCGATCCGTCTTGGGCAAAGGCACACGTTCTCGGGTGGAAATCACGCTGTCCGAGACGACGAGATCCGATCTCCACCAGGCCAGCAAACCCATGCCCCTAGAAGGCGAGGGGAATATCTACACGCTCATCAGACCGCAAGAGAAACGGTAAATCACAGCGAGTCTTTCAGATCATGCCGCGTGATCGAGCCCAGTGAACAGCTTGAGAGCGATTTTTCACGCCAATGCGGCGAAACAATCGCCATAAATGCACCTTGACCGTGTGCTCACTGATTTCCATGTGATCAGCCAATTCGCGGTTGCTCAGGCCGCGATCAAGCAATTGGAGCAGCTCGCGTTGACGGCGAGAGAGTTTTTCACCTACGGGCAGGCGACTGTCAGAGGTTTCGCTGTCGTTGGTGATCAAGGCACGCAAGGCTTGTGTGAGGTGGCTGGCCCCGGAGGATTTTTCTAAATACACATCCGCGCCAGCATCCAGGCTCAACTCTTCAAAATCTACCGCCGGTGAGGCGGACAACACAACGATAGGCACATTTGGAAACTGCGCACGCATCTCGCGCACGCCGGACACGCCATGCGTGTCGGGTAATTTCAAATCGAGGCAGAGCAGATCAGGACCACCCAAGGCTTGAACTTTTTCCATGATCGGTGCCAAGCGATCAAGCTCAATAATAGTGGCTTCGGGGCGATTCGCCTAAACAGCATGACCACTGCCTCGCGCATCAGGGGATGGTCATCGACGACAAAAATATTCATAAATACATTCTAGGTCAAAGCGGTATTAAGCCTGCTTAAGTCGCCTTAGTAGTTCAGACCCATCGCTTGGCGCACATCATCCATGGTCGCGCGAGCGACTTGCTGGGCTCGCTTGCAACCCGCATCCACAATCTCGCGCACGCGAGCTGGGTGCGCAATATAAGGTTGCGCACGTTCAAGCATGGGCTGCTGCTCGGCCAAAATCGCATCGCTGACGGTTTTTTGCATTCAATGCAACCAATGCCTGCTGTAGTGCAACCCTGCGTTACCCATTGCTTGCGCTGATCATCAGAATAAACAAGGTGGAACTGCCAGACGGGGCATTTCAGCGGGTCGCCTTTGTCCGAGAGTTTGACGCGGGCAGGATCGGTGGGCATTTCACGCACTTTTTTCGTGATGCTGGCCGCATCTTCACGAATGCCAATCGCATTGCCGTAGCTCTTGCTCATTTTGCGCCCATCTAGGCCAGGCAACTTGCTCGATTGGGTGAGTAGCACGTCGGGCTCAATCAGAACCGCCTTGCCTTTGCCGGAAACGAGTGAAGTGAGCAGGGCTTTGTCATTGGCGCTCATGCCTTCAAACTTGGCCAGAAAACCGGGCAGCTTGGCCAGCACCGTGTCGTCGCCTTGCTCGGTGCGCTTTTTGGCCATGCTTTTGATGTAGCGTGCATCGTCTTTGGGCAGGCCGTCCAAAATCGCTGCGATCTTCGCCTCATCATTTTTGCGGCGGCCATACAGATCATTGAAGCGCCGCGCGGCTTCGCGCGTGAGCTCCACATGGCTGGCTTGGTCTTCGCCCACAGGCACGTAATGCGCTTTGTAAATCAAAATATCGGCGGCTTGCAGGAGCGGGTAGCCTAAGAAGCCGTAGGTCGATAAATCTTTGTCACTCAGCTGCTGCTGCTGGTCTTTGTAGGTCGGCACGCGCTCTAGCCAACCTAGTGGCGTGCCCATCGCCAACAGTGTGAATAGCTCGGCATGCTCAGGCAGGCGGCTTTGTAAAAACAAGGTGCATTGCTCGGGATCAATGCCCGTGGCTAGCCAATCGATCACCATTTCGTACACAGAAGCTTCAATCACATCGGGGTTTTCATAGTGGGTGGTCAGCGCATGCCAATCGGCCACGAAATAAAAGCACTCCATCTCGGATTGCAGGCGCACCCAGTTTTTTAAAGCGCCGTGGTAATGGCCAAGATGCAATGCGCCGGTGGGGCGCATGCCAGAGAGAACACGTTTTTTATCCATCTTTTTACGAAACAATCAAGCGAAGCGGAGTGAGCAAAATATTCAAGAGGCCATAGGTCAAGCTCATCAGGGGGCGCATCCAGATCACGCTGGCAATGCCCGCAATCACCAAACCCATCACGATAAAAAAGCCATAAGGCTCAACGCGAGCAAGTATCGAGCCATAGCGATAGGGCAACAGCGCTACAGCGATGCGCCCACCATCCAGCGGCGGCACGGGAAACAGATTGAACACAAACATCACCACATTCACCAACACGCCCGCGCGGCACATCTCAGCAAAAAAGCGCTCTTCGATGCCCAACATGATGAGGACGTAACCCAAGATACCCCAGAGCAGCGCCTGCACAAAATTTGAGCCAGGGCCAGCGAAGACCACCCAAATCGTGTCGCGCCGAGGATTGCGCAAGGCGCTGAAATGCACCGGCACGGGCTTGGCATAACCAAACAAGAAACTGCCATTGGTAGCGAAATACAGCAGCAGTGGCATCGCAATGGTGCCAATCGGATCAATATGCTTGATTGGATTGAGCGTAACGCGGCCGAGGCTGTAGGCGGTTTTGTCGCCGAAATACAAAGCCGCATAGGCGTGCGCGGCCTCATGAATCGTGATCGCAAAAATCACCGGCAAGGCATAAATCAGAACAGTTTGAATGAGGTTAGCAATATCCACAAGGCAATTGTGGCAGGAAAGCGCGTCCAAGCTAGAAATTCTTGGCTGAAACAGGCTCAAATAGTCTGAATGGACTAGCCTGCATTAGAGACCTAAACGCGCTGGATCTCCCCGTCCAAACCGCACAATGTTGGGCGCATCGCCACTTAAATCTACCACGGTGGTGGGCTCGCTCGGGCAATTGCCTGCATCAATCACGCAAGCGAGCTGCTTTTCAAAGCGTTCACGAATTTCGCTGGCTTCGTGCACAGGCTCAGATTCGCCCGGGGGGATGAGTGTGGTGGCCAGCAGGGGCTCGCCGTGCAGCGCGAGCAGGGCTTGCAGTGTGCGATGTTCGGGCACGCGCAGGCCAATGGTTTGGCGCTTGGGGTGCGAGAGGCGGCGAGGAACGTCTTTGGTGGCTTGCAGGATGAAGGTGTAGGCACCGGGGGTGGCCGCCTTGAGCAGACGGTATTGCGCGTTGTCGACACGGGCGTAGGTGGCCAGTTCTTTGAGATCGCGGCACAGCAGCGTTAGATGGTGCTTGTCATCTACACCGCGCAATTGGCGCAGCTTGTCGGCTGCTGTTTTGTCGTTCAAATGGCAGACTAGCGCGTAGCTTGAATCTGTGGGCACAGCGGCGATGCCGCCGCTGTGCAGTAGGCTGACTGTTTGGCGCAGCAAGCGCTCTTGCGGGTTGTCGGGGTGAATCTCGAAAAATTGCGCCATACGCGAATGCTAGCGCGTTTATTTTTCACGCAAGTTGAGCCAAGCATTCAGAATGCCGCAAATGGCAATCACACCCATGCCCAAAAGCTCCAACCATCGGGCACGCGGCCCAACATTAGCCAGCCACCTACGACAGCAAAGCCCAGCTGCGTGTAGAGAAAG
>JAAUOI010000212.1 GCA_012036375.1 Allobrachymonas sp.
AGAGTCGCTCGCGGCGCGACCTCTACCTTCATCGCGGCCTTGGTGGTGTTGCGCAAAGTGAGCTGAGCGCGAAATTCATCGCCCTCGCGCACCAGTGGTGGCAAGCCGCTGATGATTTGCAAATCTTGTGTGGCACGAATGGTGGTTTGCCCCGTGCCAAATCGGCTCGCCCCATGATCGGCCACGGCCACGATTTTGAAAGCCGTGATCGCATCATTGAGCGGCACTTGCACCGTGGCTTGGCCATTGGCATCAAGCTGCACATTCGGATTCCACAGCAGCAAGGTATCGAGCAACTCGCGCGTTTGTCCACGCCCTCCGCCGCCGCCCGCGGGCACGGCTTTGCGGCCATAGTGCCGCCTGCCAATGATTTCCATTTGCGCAGTTGATGTTTCGACGCCCCACGCGCGAGGCCGCAGCATCGCCTCCAGCAGATTCCATGTGCCATTGGGCGAAAGCTCCAGCAAGGCTTGATCGACAGCAGCCAACGCCACTTCAGCATTCGCCGCAGGCTTGCCATCGGGCAGCTTGGCTTCGATTTTCACCGTTGCCGTAGTGCGCACGGCGTAGCTTTCTTTATCCGCCGTCACTTTCACGGCAATTTCATGCGCCTTGCTGCCGACTGCCAGTTGCGCCACGCCCAAGCGAAACGCGGGTTTACTCAAATCAACCAACGCTGTAGGCGCGGTGTATTCGCGGCCTTCATACCAAAAGGCTTGCCACCACTCACGCGGCGCAGAATAGCCCCAGCTAAAGAAGCTGTACCAAGGCACTTCGCGCAAGCGCCCGCGCAACACCAGTGCGCTCACAAACACATTCGGTGCCCAGCCCTCGTCGATCTTGAGTTCGATCGTGGGGTCTTGTCCGTTGAGCTGGACGATGCGGTGGCTCAGGATGCCTTCGCGCTCGATCGTGACCAGCGCTGTGGCAAAGCGAAAAGGCATGCGCACCTGTAGCTTGGCTGTCTCGCCAGCGGCGTAGTTTTTCTTCTCGGGCAAAAGATCAATTCGGTCATGGTCTTCGCCACCAAACCACAGCTCGCCTTGTCTTGTCACCCAGACACTGCTGGCCGCTTGAATGCTGCGGCCTTGCGCATCGGTGGCGGTGACGATCAACTCCACTTCGCCGGCTTGGCCAAGTTTTGTATCGCACAGCAGCAAGCCACGCGAATCGCTGGAGCCTTCGCAGACTTTGCCGAGGTCTTTGATCTCAGTTTGGTTGTCGTAACTGTAAAAGCCGCCCACCATGCGTTTGCGACTGGTGGTGGTGATGCGGACCACGGCGCTGACTTGCAGCTTCACACCGGCCTGCGGCTTTCCCTTGAGATCCAGCGCGAGCGCTTGAAATTTAATTTTTTGACTCGCAGAGGCCCAGCCCTCGGTGCGAATGCCCACGACCACGCTGGCTGGCCAAAGCGTTTGCGTGCTGCGCAGGGTTTGAAGTCTCGCCATTGGGATCGGCGTAAGTCGCCTCCAAAATCATGTCTTGCGGCTGCTTGGCGGCGGGCAAATTGTCGATGCTGAGTTTGCCTGCGCCACTCTTGTCGAGCGTAAGGGGCAGTTTGTCTGCAATCAGCTTGCTATCGCGCACGCTCACGGATTCATCGTCTTCGCTGCTCTCGCTGCGTTCGCCTGCTTTGCGCGGCGGGCTGAAGTTATAAGCATCAAAATCTGGGTAACTCAAATACTTGCCACGAACAAGCGCTGAGACGCGCACAGGCAGATTGGTGGCCGGCCGCCCGAGACATAGTTGATTTGCACCTGGGTGGGCAGGCTTTTGAGCGCCACCAAGGCGTTTTTATCAACGGGCGTGATACTGCCCTCCAGCACGGGCAAGCGGAATTCTTCCACGGCGAAACTGCACGGTTTCAATTGCACCGCCTTCGCTCGTGTTGCGCGGACTTGCAAGACTCACCTGATACAACCCGAGCTTGGCCGCAGGTGGAATGGTAAAGCGGCTCTCGCTCGATAAGCCGCCACTCTTGCTGCTGCGCCATGTAAGCGGCTGCTTGAACACCGTGCCCGAGCCCACATGCGTGATGATCAATTCGGTGGGGGCTTGCGATGCGTTAGGCACAGCAAAACCTTTGCCCGTGAGCTGTCTGATCAGATGCTTCATACCCACCGTCTCGCCCGCGCGAAACAAGCTGCGATCCAAAATCGTGTGCAGGCTCTCATTGGGCTCGTCTTGCATGCTCTGCGGTAAATTAAATCGCCACGGCTCGATGCCTTTTTGCCAATCGCTCCAAGTGAACGCCATATCCGCCACGCCATCAGCGCCTGTATGGCGGGCGCTGATGAAATAGGCGTTGCTACTTTCCTCTGCGCCTTTTGTGCCATTGCATGCGGGCGCTTGCGGCGCGATGCCAGACAGTTGCGCCACACCTTGTGCATCCGTCACGCCAGTCGCGACTTGTTTGCCACGGCAATCACTCACGCGCACCTGTGCGCCCGCCACCGGCTTGGCTTTATCCAGCGTGGTCACCCAAGCCAAGGAGTTTTCGCGCCCTAGCTTGAAATGCACGCCCAGATTCGTCACCAATGCGGAGGTGCGCACGTACATCGTGCGGCTCTTGCCCAGCTTTTCATCGAGCAAGGCTGCGCCCAGCTTTTGCGAAGCCAACTCCACCACATGAAAGCCCGGTGCGAGCGGAATGCCGACCACTTCAAAAGGCCGGCCCTTAGTCGTATCTTTGCCGGCTTCTGAGGCAGGCGGCGCAGGCAATTCGAGCTTGCGCATGGGTACATTGCTGCCAAGCAGCGGCCGCTCGCGCGTTTCGCGATCGGTGCTGTTGGCGCGCTGCACCCGCAGATACCAAGAAATGATGTCGGCATCTTGCGTGAGGCTCATGTCGCTGATTTGCCCAACGGGGCGTCGTTCAGTTAAGGCTTTAAGCGGCAACGCTTGCTCCACATTGCGCAGGGTCACGGGCAGCAAAGCGGGCGTTGGCGTTTTGTCTGAGCCGGGTTCTGCAAAGCGCTCAATCACGCCAAAGCTGCTCGCAGCAAATTTTGCCAAGGGCGGCGCACCCGCCGTGCGGGTTTTGAGCGGAAAACTCTCGGCATTGCGCAGCGTGCGCCCGGCCGTATCTGCAAAGCCACTGGGCAGCTCGATGCGGTAGTCGGTGTCTTCGGTAAAAGGTGGCTTGAACTGAATGTTTTGCACCACACTGTCTCCGTCGCCTTCGTCGATGCTTGGCTTGACCGTGCCCGCGCTGCTTTTGAGCGTAATGGCTTGCGCCAACTTACGCGTGATCGGCGCATTGAAACGCAGTTGCATCGGCATGATCGGCAAGCAAGCTGCGTTGGCGTTTTCTCTCTCGCAGGAAAAACTTGCAGAAAACGGCTCGCGCACTTGGTAGTTAAAGCGCTTGTCCACCGTATTGGCGACCACCACACCACCGACTTGCGGCGTGGCAATGCCTTTGCCATAAAAAATCACTACCCGCGCCGCAGGCGAAGAGCTTGCGTGCACATTGCACTGTCAAAAAGCGAAGCGGCTGCTCTTGCGCAGCTTTGACTGAACCTACAGCTTTGAGCACTTGCTCGCGCTGTTCACCTTCAATTTTTTGGTGGGTACGCGCTCGCCCAAGCCTTCGACTGCGCACCACAAGTTGCCCGCAAGCGTGGCCGGATCAGCAGCGCCACTCAGCTCCAATACAAAGATTTGCTCTTCATCAATCCGCGAACCTTCGTAGGGCGAGATACGCCTTACAAACGGCCCGCCGCTATTGAAAGCATAGCTGCTCGCGCTCGTCAATGCTTGACCCGAGGGTGATTTGAAATCAACTTTCGGGGTAAGCGAACATCGCACACCCGGCGGCAAATCGCGCTCCAGTTCAAACGCCCACTCGCGCTCATTGATCCAGCGCCCATTGCCTTTACTCGCTTGCGCATTCGAGCAAGATAGCGTAAACGGAGCAGCAGCACGTGCATCCCCAAAATTGATGACCGCTTGGTCAAACTTGACCACCACCTGCCGAATTTGTGCCACTTCGCCCTGCGGCGAGACGCTACTGACGGTCAGCGCCTGAGCTGAAAAAGCCAAAGCAAAAAACCCAAGCAGCGATGCCGTGCGGGCTAGAAACTGTTGTGTCATAAAGTATTTCCCTCTGCCGCATAAGCGTACAGGAAAACGCAGGACTACAGCGTGATCAATTCACGAACTAGAGCCTCACTTTCACACAAATGACTTATCCTTAAGGGATAGAAAAAAACAGCTTGTCACAAATGACTCACCCCATTGATCCATGGCAGCACGTTCATGCGAGCACTTTGGCAGATTACCAACAGCGAGGTATTGCCGAGCCCTTTTCAGATCTGCTGTGGTTGCTCAATGAAACCGAGCACGGCAGCGCCAGCCCCGAGCGATTGCATGGCTTTGCGCAGTTAATCGCTCACCCCGAGCGCACGCCTGAAATCGATCAAGAATTTTTAGTGCCGTACTTGCTACGCTATATGTGGGAAGTGCCCTATGCACCCTACACACGGCAAGCATGGATATGTTTGGAGACGTTGATCGACGATGCCGAGCGCTTGCGGGATGTTGCCGAGGCGATCTTGGCGCTTCACCCACATGGCGATACGCGGGCAGCGGTGGTGCAATGCCGCGCAGACAGCTGCTGGCCTCAATATTTGTGCGATGCGCTCTTCATGCAACGCCTTGCGCAATTGATGCATAACGACGCACACCCCGCCGTGCGCTCGGCATGTATCGAATTTCTTGCACTCCACAGCGAGATCGGCACGCCCGATCAGCGGCAGCTTCAAGTTGTTCTGGTCGCACTCTTAGCCAAAGATCCAAGCGATGAAGTACGCGCAGCTGCCTTCCAAGCTCTGGCCGATTGGGAAAATAGCGCCAGTGAGATTCATGCAGCCTTAACGCAAGCGCTTCGAGATACGCGCAATGTGCGAGTGCTCCCGCAGATGCTCAACGCCGTCAGCAGCAGTTGGCTGGGCTCGACGAATCTTTCGGGCTGCTCTGCCGTGCTGGATGCGCTGGCCGCGCAACGCTCGCATCCTTTGTTCAAAGATTTATGCAGCCGCTTGGCTTGGTTACTGGCTTCAGGTGATGAGCCTGACAGCCCGATCTTGACGCATTGGCTGGCGCAAGCGCCGTTTGGCAGTAGCCAAGCCTTTGAAGCATTTTTGCGCAGGCAGACCACAGGCGCAGAAGACGCCACACTGCACGCCGGCGCTTGGGCTGTGCTCCACAAAAACGCGCCCGCGCTAGATCTGAAACCGATATTGCATTTTTTGCTGCACACACCGCAAACAGGTGCATCCTTGGTCTATGCATCTCAAATTTATACATTTTGGAATCACTTGTTCACGAGAGCCCACACCAACATTACCGTAGCGCAAAGCCATTTTGAACAACTTCATGCGATGAGCATGGCGGTAGGCGATATGCAGCAATTGCAGCGCTCGAATCGTTTCCGCAACATCTTGTATTCACGTGCTCTGGCTTATTCGCTCTCGCCCTCGCTCGCTCAGGCTGATGCGCAGAGGCTGATGGACACCGTTTTTTTGGCCATCGGTCAAGACCCTGCTGTCGGTGCTTCACCCTTTTATCCACTGGCTGAAAACCTCAGCGATGACACGACTGCGGCCTCGCGCGATTGGCGAGTGTTGGCACATCTGATCGACACCCTGCCCGACCGCTACTTGGCGCAATATGCCGCCAAATCACTCACACGGCGCTACGCCCTGCTCGGAGATGAGTCCATCTTGCGCTTGATTGAGGCGTGGCTC
>JAAUOI010000213.1 GCA_012036375.1 Allobrachymonas sp.
TAAAAATCCAGTGATCGGCGCATCGGTTGTGGGCAACTCTGGTTTCCACATCCTCCAAAGCATCAAGCTCACGCTCACCGATGAAGACGGATTTTCAGGGCATTTTGAGCATGTAGCCGGCATGGAATCTGCGCAAGATGCTATTAAAAACGAAGCATCACTGATTGCGCAACTCTCCCGCTTCGGCAGCTCACACTTTGAATTGCTGCACATCGATGTGCGCCAAGCCGCGCATCTCTTCCTGCCCGCCAGCAGCCTGAATGCGATGCGCCGCGAAGCCTTGGCGCAGCTCGAATCCGAGCGCAGAAAAGCCTACGAGCGCCCCACACGCCTGCCCGCCACTGAGCCGCCAGCGATCTACCCCGAAGACACGCTCACGTACCTCGCCAACGTGTTCAACCAAAAAGCGCACGACTTTTACGCCAAACATGGCGTAAAAAGTGATTGGCGCGGCGTATGAGAGTCAAGAAGAAGAAGGCGAAGTCAGCCTCATGATCACCAAGCACTGCGTGCGCTTCTCGCTCTCGCTGTGCCCCAAGCAAGCCAAAGGCGTCACGGGTGTGCAAGGCACCGTGAAAGCCGAGCCGATGCAGCTCATCAACGGCAAAGAAAACTCACGCTGCGCTTCGATTGCAAGCCTTGTGAGATGCATGTGGTGGGCAAGCTGAAAACAGCCGTGAAGAATCAACTGGCCAAAGAACTCGCACTACCTGCTGAAACGCCACTGAAGTTCTACCGCACCAGACCCATAGCCAAAGCATGAAGTGCTGGCATTTGCTTGTGCGCTTCCACTGGCTCAAAGTCGTATCGGAATGCCCCGCGCAGCCATGTGTTGCTTGGCTTGGCTGACCGTGAATTCACCGTAATGAAAAATACTCGCCGCGAGCACGGCATCTGCGCCGCCGGTCTGAATGCCGTCGGCCAGATGCGCCAAAGTGCCCACGCCGCCTGAGGCAATCACGGGCACGCCCACGGCATCGCTCACAGCGCGGGTCAGCGCCAGATCAAAGCCCGATTTCGTGCCGTCTTTGTCCATGCTGGTGAGCAAAATCTCACCAGCGCCAAGCCCAGCCATTTTGGCCGCCCATTGCACGGCATCGAGCCCTGTGTTTTTGCGACCACCGTGGCTGTACACATCCCAGCCGCTGCCTACAGGTTTTCCATCTTCGCCAAGACGCATTTCATCTTCCACGCTGCGCTTTTTGGCATCAATCGCCACCACGATGCATTGCGAGCCGTATTTTTGCGAAGCATCAAAAATCACTTGCGGATTGGCAATCGCAGCCGAGTTGAAGGAGGTTTTATCCGCCCCCGCATTAAGCAAACGGCGTACATCATCGACTGTGCGCACACCGCCACCCACGGTGAGCGGGATGAACACTTGAGCAGCCACGGCCTCAATGATCGGCAAAATCAAATCGCGGCCATCGCTGGTGGCGGTGATGTCTAGGAAGGTCAGCTCGTCCGCGCCCTGCTCGTTGTAGCGGGCGGCAATTTCCACGGGATCGCCGGCATCGCGCAGCTCCACGAAATTCACGCCTTTGACGACTCGGCCTCCGGTCACGTCGAGGCAAGGGATGATGCGTTTGGCGAGCATGTTTGACAGATTTTATTAAATTGACAGATAGTGATTTTATGGCAGAATTACATCATCTAGCCAAATTCAAAGGGTGTTGCCATGATATCTGCTTCCAGCACATTAGCCATGTCAGATAACGGTCGGGTGTTGATCCCGGCAGAGCTGCGGGAAAAATTAGGCTTCAAACCCAAATCACCTATTTTTGTAGAGATCAAAGACGGCAGCTTGGTGTTAACCTCCGCGCAAGAGCGAATGGCACAGCGGCGCAAATATTTTGCAGATTTGATGGTGCAACTCAATGTCAGCCCCGAGCGCAGCCTGAGCGAAGAATTGATCGCCGAGCGACGCGAGGAAGCCAAACGCGAAGCAGAGGGGCTCTAAGCGAATGATTTACGTGATGGATGCCTCTGCGGTGCTGGCGCAAATGCAAGGCGAGATCGGCGCTGATGCGGTGGATCACTTGATCCTGGAGCATGAATGCGTGATCAGCACAGTTAATCTCACGGAAGTGGCTACCAAATTGATAGACAAAGGTTTAGCATCCGAACAATTAGCTCGCACACTGAAAGAGTTGGATGTGCAGCCAATAGATTTCGATCAAGAGCAATCCTTGCTTTGCGCCCAATTGCGCGTCAGCACAAAATCCGCCGGCTTGTCTTTAGGTGACCGTGCCTGCCTTGCTTTAGCGCAGCTGATGCATGGCACGGCTGTCACGACCGATCATGCTTGGCAAGATATCAAGAAGGCAGTGAACGTGCCGATCCTGCAAATTCGGTGATTTGCATACAACAAATGGCTCAACAGCATCGACCAGCGAGATGCTAGCCATGCGACACGTTGTGTCGTAGGGGTGGCGATGATCAGTCTCTCAAATGGAGAACTTATCATGCCAAAGAGAATTTCAAAAGCGAACGAAATCAACGATGCGCTCTCGCCCATCGTAAAGCTGTGGGTGTTGCGCATCCTTGCTCAACCCAAAGCTCGAAAAGATTTCATGAACAAGCATGGCATTGAGTATGACGAACTCGCCACAGCCATTGGGCTAGGTTATTTTGTAGATTCGGAAAAAATCCGATACCAGTTTTTCTGCGAAAAAAGTTGAGCCCAAGAGCGAAGATAGTGAAAGGTTCGATTACAAACTCGCCCTCACAACACTTCAGAAGCTACTCGATGCAGCTGAGTCAAAGGCGGCAAATACACCCATGGACGGCACTCTCAAAACCAATGTGGGAAAGCTTGCCAAGCTGATCGGCCTTGATGATGTGGAGCAGCAAATTCTAGAATTTACAGCCATCTTACACACCAATGCAGTACTCGAATCAGCTTCCCAAATGATGGGAGATCTCAAGACCAGTCAAGTATTCGTTTGGCTTGGTTCGGTACTCAATTTACCCAGCAAGACTATTGCTGCAGCTCTGCACAGTAGTGGAAAACTTAATCAAGCCGGCCTTCTATGGCTAGACCGCAGGGGAGCCCATGGCGCTATACAAAAGTTAAGCGTCCTATCCAGTTCGTTTGCTGATTTATTGGTTTCAATTGACGTGTTGCCTGTTGACCTATTGCGCGGCATGATTTCTAAAGCCGCCTCCTCTTCACTAGCCCTAGACGACTACCCTCATCTTCAAGACACCATTCGTGTCGCACGCCCTTACCTGAGCCATGCACTGAATACACAGCGACTCGGAGTAAATTTTTTCTTCTATGGTGTACCCGGTACAGGAAAAACTGAGTTGACACGCGCTTTAGCGACAGATTCAGGTTGCGATCTCATGGAAGTGGCCACTGAAGACGAAGAAGGCCACCCCATTTCTGGCGAGCGCCGATTGCGTGCGCTACGCGCAGCGCATTGCATTTTCAATCAGCAGCGAGTGCTGATCATGTTTGACGAGGTTGAAGATGTTTTCAAAGATGGGCGCTCGAACTATAACGAAATGAGCAGCGCGCAAACCAGAAAGGGCTGGTTGAATCGCACGTTAGAGTCCAATCAAACACCAACGATTTGGATTTCAAATACACGCACGGACATTGATCCAGCCTTTATCAGGCGATTTGATATCGTATGCGAGATTCCTATACCTCCCAAGTCTCAACGAGAAAAGATACTTCGCAAAGAATGCGCTGGACTGGTCAGTGATGCGACTATTAGCCGCATGGCTGGTTCTGAAAGCTTGGCTCCTGCTGTTGTATCGCGTGCCGCAGCGGTTGTGAAATCGGTTCATCGCATGGTGAAAGCTGGACAAGAGTCAAAATCATTTCAATTACTGATCAACAATACCCTAGAGGCACAAGGGCATCGTCGGATCGGCTCGTATGACAGCAGCCGTTTGCCAGAGATTTACGATCCCGGCTTCATCCATGCGGATGCTGACTTATCCGCCATAGCGCAAGGCTTAGCAAGCACACGTTCTGGGCGACTTTGTTTCTACGGCCCGCCTGGCACGGGAAAAACCGCCTATGGACGATGGTTAGCTGAGCAGCTTGATATGCCTTTGCTCATCAAACGTGCGTCTGATCTGAAGTCAATGTGGGTGGGTGAAAGCGAAAAAAACATTGCATGCGCATTCAAGCAAGCTGAAGACTCAGATGCAATACTGATGATCGACGAAATTGACAGTTTCTTGCAGGATAGGCGTCATGCGCAACGAAGTTGGGAAATCACAGAGGTCAATGAAATGCTAACTCAAATGGAGTCCTATTCTGGCGTATTGATCGCCTCGACCAATCTGATGAATGGCTTGGATCAGGCTTCATTACGCAGATTTGATCTCAAGGCCAAGTTTGACTACTTGCGCTCAGAGCAAGCCACTCGTTTGCTGCAAAACCATTGCACTCACTTGGCCATTCCTCAACCTGATTCCATCGCGTTAATGCGAGTGTCTCTAATGCAGCGCCTAACCCCCGGAGACTTTGCAACTGTTATTCGTCAATCGCGCTTTCGTCCTTTGCTCAATGTAGGCGCTTTAGTCGATGCGCTTGAAAATGAATGCTCACTCAAGGAAGGGCAAAAATCATCAATTGGCTTTGTATAAAACTGATGCTGTGGAACAATCGATTGATACCCGAGGATAATTTATGCGCACCCTCTCTAAATCAAAGCTCATCGCGTATAGACAATGCACTAAGCGCTTGTGGCTGGAAATTCATCGCCCCGAGCTTCGAGCCGACTCTGCTGCTACGCTAGCCAGTTTCGCAACTGGACATCAGGTGGGCGATATAGCGCGTCAAATTTATGACCCGAAGCTTAAAGGAACGCTCATTAAGATTGAAGCCGATGGCTTCGAAGCAGCCTTTGTGCAAACCAAGCAATTAATCTCACAAGCAAAGCCTCTGTTTGAAGCTGGTTTTCGCGCAGGCGGCGCACTTGCATTTGCTGATGTGATGTTGCCGCCACAAAAGCCGCATGGGACTGAGCCTGGCACATGGATTGAGGTGAAATCCTCAAGCTCTGTGAAAGACTATCACCGAGACGATGCCGCCATTCAAGCGTTTGTGGCACGCGAAGCCAAGGTTAACCTAACTCGCATTGCCTTGGCGCATATTGATACAAAATGGCGATATCCGGGTCGTCAAGAATACAGCGGCTTGCTTGTAGAGAACGACTTGACCGACGAGGCTTTTGCGCGACACGATGAAGTGCGCGAATGGATTGCCAGAGCACAAGTCGTTGCAACAAAACGCAAGGAGCCAGCAGTATCGACCGGAGCACATTGCTCCACGCCTTTTGAGTGCGGTTTTTTGTAGTATTGCAATCAGGCGAGCCACAAGCAACACACTCGATTCAATGGCTGCCCCACCAAGGAGTCAAACTCATAGCACATCTTGAAACGCACCACATCATCGAAATGCGAGAAGCTCCAATTGAACTTCTCAATTCAGAACAACTGCGTGTTAAGCAGGCCACCCTGACTGGCAGCACATTTTTTGATAAAAAAGCAGCTGCTGCTGCACTATCGCCGCACAAGCTTCCCGCTTATTTTCTAGATTTTGAAACAATCACCTCTGTCGTGCCGCGTTGGAAAGGTACATCCCCCTATCAGAAAATTCCTTTCCAGTACAGTTTGCAGCGCCTATCGCGAACTGGTAGGCGAGAGGAGGCTGGCTTTCTTGATTTGTCTGGCAAGGATCCTAGGAAAGAATTTGCAAAGAGGCTGATTAACGACTGTGGTAAC
>JAAUOI010000011.1 GCA_012036375.1 Allobrachymonas sp.
GCGCTACGAAAAATCGCCCACCCGCACAGGGCTGGCACAGGCCGTTGGTTGGCTCGATTATGCCGTCACCGAGTGATGGGTTGCGGGTCAACACTGTTTTTGAGACCGTTGGTACGGTGGCGTGAGATTGTCACCGCGCTAATTTTTGTGGCGGCGTGACACTCTTCGCGCGTAGATTTCTAAATAGCCAACAGGCCGCGTGGCGAAGTGGCATTGCGAGCTGCGATTTGTATCGCGCAAAGCGAGGGCAACGCGGCACGCGTTTCACATCGTCTAACCGCGACAGGTGTCGCGTAGCTCTTTGCGCGATGCCATGAGCAGGGCGCAATACTACTTCACCACGCAGCCGCTCTATCCGAAGCGAAATCTTCTGAACATGAATCAACACAGACCCGCAGCACTGTCAGGTCAAGCCCGTAGATTCATTTCTTCTTCCGAGCAGCCACCGCTGTATCCGGAAAATCGGTGAACACGCCATCCACGCCGAGTTGGTAGAACAGCTCGTATTCCGCTTTGGGATCGCCTTTGAAATCTGAAGCCAAGCGGCGTGGCTCGTTGCGGAAGGTGTAGGCGTGTACGAACAGGCCGACCGCATGCGCATCGCGCACCACATTGCCTGCGGGCATGAGCATGCGATCGCGCTCATCCATCTTGCCGTCGCCATTGAGATCGTCCATCTTGCCATCGTTGTCGCGATCAATTTGACGCGCAGAGACCAAATACGGTTTCCAAGGGCCAATGCCATCGGCATAGGTGCGAATCTCGCGCAAGCCCTCGGGCGTGAGCAGGCTGGCGAAGGTGCGGGCATCTTTGTTGACCACGAAATCGTAGGGCTTGTCATAGGGCGCAACCAAGGCCATACTGCCATCGGGTTTGACATCATCGGCATCAATCAGCTGCACCAAGCGCACCTGCGTTTTGCCGCGCAGGTATTTCAAATTGCTCACCTCAAACGATTGAATCACCACAGGAGAATTTTTCTTGGTGTAGCCATGCTTGGCCAATTCAGAGAGCAAACGATCTTCTAAACTGAGCTGCAACTCGTTGTGGTACGTGGGGTGCTTGGTCTCGGGGTAGATGCCAATCACGCGCTTAGCTTTTTTGCCTTCCGTTTTGGCCAAGGCGATGATCTCGGCCAAGGTGGGTACGCTGAATTTGCCGTTGTGACTTTGGTCGCGCTCGGCTGCGGGTTGCTTGGCACGCAAGGTTTTGATCTCGGCCAAGGTGAAATCGGAGGCAAACCAGCCTTCTTCTTCCACCCCGTCGACCTTGCGCTTGGTTTTGCGATTGGCAAATTCGGGCCGCTCGCTCACATCAGTGGTGCTGGTGATGTTGGGCTCATGGCGGGCGATCAAGATGCCGTCTTGGGTGGCGACCAAATCGGGCTCAATGAAATCCGCGCCTTGCTCGATGGCAAGCTTGTAGGATTCGAGCGTGTGCTCGGGCAGATAGCCGCTGGCACCCCGGTGGCCGATGACTAGGGGCGCTTTACCGCTCAGCGTGGGATAAAGACGAACAGATGATTTTTTGGCGCCTGTGCTTGAATGGAGAATGCAGCACATGACAGCGCAATGACCATAGCAGCGGTTCGTGTGATCGACATAGCGTTTCCTAGAAGTTGGTTTCGCCCTGAAGATACACAGCACGCATGAAACTCAGATGACGCTTTTGTGGCAGCAATATGACAGGTGTGGCCAACTGTGTATTCATCGTCTGCATGCGGTGAAGCTTGATGTCAGCCATAGGCTGGGCGACATTGCATTTCGACATCAGACCGAGCCTTACAATACATCTCCATGGAATTCCCAGGAAATCTCTTCGTCGTTGCCGCCCCCAGTGGTGCAGGCAAATCGAGTCTGGTCAAGGCGCTGATGGAGCTGGATTCGCACATTTTCCCCAGCGTCTCGCATACCACCCGTGCCCCGCGTGGGCAGGAAAAACATGGGCGAGAATATTATTTTGTGAGTGATCCCGAATTTGACTCACTCATCGCGCAGAACGTTTTTTTTGAATGGGCGCATGTGCATGGAAAGCGCTACGGCACTTCGCGAATGGCCATTGAATCAAAATTAGCTCTAGGCGAAGATGTGATTCTAGAAATCGACTTCCAAGGTGCGTTTCAAATCAAGCAACTCTTCCCAGAGGCGGTATTGATTTTCATTTTGCCTCCCAGTTTGGACGAATTGCGCGCCCGTATTGAACGGCGAGGTGAAGACACAGTTGACAGTATCGAGCTGCGTATGCAAAACGCCCGCGAAGAGATTGATCAAGCCCGCCATTTCGACTTCGTTATAATCAATGAATTGTTTGAACGTGCAGTTTTCGATCTTAAAGCGATTGCACATGCCCAGCGATTGAAGTTTGCAGCCCAGCGCCGTGCTAAAGCCAGCACTTTTCTTGCTCTCAACATTCATTGATCTTGCAGCCTTGGTGCTGCATTTGTTAACCCCCGGAGAATTTCCATGGCCCGCATCACTGTTGAAGATTGCCTCAAACAGATTCCTAACCGCTTCGAGCTCGTGCTCTCGGCCACCTACCGCGCCCGCATGCTCAGTCAAGGCCACACGGCCAAGCTAGAAAGCAAAAACAAGCCCGCCGTGACTGCTTTGCGCGAAATCGCTGAAGGCAAAATCGGCACTGAAATGCTGAAAAAAGTGCCGATTTAAGATGTAACGCCGCTTTTTCTCGGCTTGATGCTGAGAAAACCCAAAAACAGCGCCTTCCAAGGCGCTTTTTTCATGGGAATTTCACACTCTTGCTACCATGTAGGTTCTATGAGCGCTGTTATCAAACCCAAACGCCAAACTGCACAGAGCAAAACGCCCGCGGCCAGTCAGGCGCTGGCCAGTGCAACAGCCAATGCGGCAGCGGCTAGTTTTGCGGCGCTGATAGAAAAACTCAGCTATCTAAACAGTGAAGATATTGAGGCCGTACGCCGCGCGTATCGCTTTGCTGATGAAGCCCACCTTGGCCAAATGCGAGGCAATGGCGAGCCCTACATCACACACCCCATTGCCGTAGCCGCCCAATGCGCCGAATGGAAACTTGATGCGCAAGCCCTGCAAGCCGCACTGATGCACGACACCTTGGAAGACTGCGGCATCAGCAAACCAGAAGTAATTGAAAAGTTTGGCGCACAAGTGGCCGAGTTGGTCGATGGCCTCACTAAACTCGACAAACTCGAATTCAACACCCGAGAAGAAAACCAAGCTGAGAGCTTTCGCAAAATGCTGCTGGCAATGGCGCGGGATGTGCGCGTGATCCTAGTCAAGCTCGCTGATCGCAGCCACAATATGCGCACCATGCAAGACATGCCGCGCAGCAAGTGGGCTCGCATCTCCAGCGAAACGCTCGAAATTTACGCGCCGATTGCCCACCGCCTAGGTTTGAATCAAACCTACCGCGAGTTGCAAGATTTATCGTTTGCTCATTTGCATCCTTGGCGTTATGCCACGCTCTCCCGAGCCGTACAAAAAGCCAGAAGCCGGCGGCGCGATTTGATTCAAAAAGTGCAGCGCGATGTGCAAGCCAGTTTTGATCAAGCCAATTTAGAGATCACGCTCTCAGGCCGAGAAAAAACGCTGTACTCCATCTACCGCAAGATGGACAGCAAGCATTTGTCGTTTGCCAATGTGACGGATATGTACGGCTTTCGCGTGATCGTGGGCGACACCACAGCCTGCTACACCGCACTGGGCGTGCTGCATCAGCTCTACAAGCCCGTGCCCGGCAAATTCAAAGACCACATCGCCATTCCTAAAATCAATGGCTACCAAAGCCTGCACACCACGGTGGTGGGTCCTGCGGGTGTGAATGTGGAATTTCAAATGCGCACCGAGGCCATGCACTTGGTGGCCGAAAGCGGCATTGCAGCGCACTGGCTTTATAAAACCCACGAGCAAACGGAGCTGGATGGCGTACAGCAATCCGCGCAAAGTGAATCGGAGCGCTTGAGCGCACAGTGGCTGCAATCACTGTTGGACATCAATAACGAAAACCGCGATGCAGGCGAATTTTGGGAGCATGTCAAGCTCGATTTATTTCCCGATGCGGTCTATGTGTTCACGCCTAAGAGTGAAATCATGGCCATGCCACGCGGCGCGACAGTGGTGGACTTTGCCTACGCGGTGCACACCGATGTGGGCGACCACACCATGGGGGCAAAGGTCAATGGCGAGCAGGTGCCGCTGCGCACCGAGCTGAAAACGGTGATGTGATTGAAGTCATCACCGCGCCATTTTCCAAGCCAATCCGGCTTGGCTGGGTTTCGTGCGCACGGCTCGCGCACGCAGCAAGATTCGTCATCACTTGAAGACGCTTTCTCAGCATGAGTCGCAAGATTTGGGCGAGAAGCTCTTGCAACAAGCGCTGCGAGCCGAAGGTATTGAGGCATTGCCAGAGGATACCAACGATGATTTATGGAATCGTCTACTGCATTTCTCGGGCAATAAAAACCGCGCCGAACTACTGACCGACATCGGTTTGGGCAAACGTGTAGCCTCGATTGTGGCCAAACGCATCGTTGCGTTGCTCGCCGAGAGTGGCTTCAAACCTGATCAACTCTTGATGAGCAAAGAGCGCTTCACTGCGCATGAGCAAATCTCGCAGGGCGCTATTGTGCTCGATGGGCGCGACGGCGGCACGGTTCAATATGCACCTTGCTGCCAGCCGATTCCTGGCGATGCGATCACGGGCTATTTAGGCCGTGGCGAAGGTTTGCACATTCATCGCACCGAGTGCAGTGTAGCCAAGAAACTGCTGCAAAAAGACAAGGAGCGTTTCATCGCCGTGGAGTGGAGCGACGAGCCGATGCGCCCCTTTGCCACCACCGTGATCGTTACAGTGCAAAGCGGCAAAGGCGTGCTCGCTAAAGTAGCTGCGGCAATGGCCAGCGCCGAGGCAGACATCAAGCAAGTCGATCTCGGGCGCGACTCCGAGGTGGGTGCGCCCACCGCCGATCTTCGCTTCTCTATTGATCTGCGCGACACGCAGCACCTCGATGCCGTGCTCCGCATCTTGGCACGCACGCCGCGCGTGAACAAGGCTTGGCGAATGTCGAGCTAGGAGTCTGGGCCGCCGGATTATTTGCCTACTTTGAATTGCGCAATTGCTTTGGCCAAATCAGCGTACTCCTCGCAGGTTTTATTGCCGCAGATTTTTTCTAATTCTGCCAGGTGCTTCTCGGCTTCGTCAGGCTTTTTGTCCATCAAATAAGCTTCACCGATGTACTCGTGTGCACCCTTGTGCTTGGGGTCAAGCTGCAAGGCGATTTTGTAATGCTCGAAGGCTTTAGACAGATCGGGTTTAGCTTGCTTGCGATAACTGTAGGCAAGTAGATTATGGGCATCGGCGTTTTTCGGCTCATCGCGCACCGCAATGCGCAGCTCGGCAATGGCAGGCTGCCATTTGTTGGCTTTGATGGCATCGCGGGCGTTTTGCATGCGCTCGCTCACGGTGGGCTGTGCGGTAGACGGTGTATCGGCAGCGACAGCGATATTTGCGGTGTACAAGGCGGCCAAGCCCAAGATCAGAGCAGTGCGGCGGATGGTTGATAACATAAGTTTCTCCAAAAAAGTGAATGTGCAAGAGTTACGCTGGACAGCTGTGATTTGGAGGCGGTATTTGCGGTTATTTACGTCACTGGCGTTAATTTAGCCACCGAAAGTGCCAACCATTTCACACCATGGCGACCAAACTGCACCTGCGCACGTGCATCGTCGCCCGCACCTTCAATCGCCAGCACCTTGCCTTCGCCAAATTTGTTGTGGAAGACCTTCACGCCCGTTTGAATGGCCAAACCACTCGCAGAGGGCACTATGTCGGCAGTTTTTGATGAAAAAGGGCGTTCTCCCGGCGTGAATTGTGCGCCGAATGCTCCTGATTTAGGAGCACCTGAGTAGCTGTTGCTTGCATTTGCACCGCCGCGCCAAGCATTCGCGCCGCCATAGCCACCCGCGTAACCGGGTTGGAAGCCACTGCCAAAGCCCGAGTTGCGCGGGCCGAGCCACTTGAGTGCATCTTCTGGTAATTCATCAAAAAAGCGGCTCTTGATGTTGTAAGTCGTGCGGCCATGCAACATGCGGGTTTGCGCAAAGCTCAGGTACAGGCGCTGGCGCGCCCGCGTGATCGCCACGTACATCAGGCGGCGCTCCTCTTCCAAGCCTTCGTGGCTGGCCAGCGAATTCTCATGAGGAAACAAGCCCTCTTCCAGCCCCGTGATGAACACCGCATCAAACTCTAAGCCCTTGGCTGAATGCACCGTCATCATCTGCACTGCATCTTTGCCGGCTTGGGCTTGGTTGTCGCCTGATTCGAGCGCGGCATGCGTGAGGAAGGCTGCCAGAGGCGACAGCGTCTCGCCTGTTTCTACATCAGGCGCTATCAATTCTGAAGCATTTGACGCATATTCCATGCTGGCTGGAGGCTCATTTTGATCAAAATTGAGGCCTTGACTGACTGGAGATTGTTTGAGATTGTCTGAATCTTGATCACGAGGCATTGCGCCGTCTAGCTCATCAATTGGAAGAGCCACCGCATCCCGCCCAAAGCCCTCTTGTGTCACAAAACTTTCTGCTGCGCTGACCAACTCTTCCAAGTTCTCAATACGATCCGCGCCTTCTTTATCCGTCTTATAGTGCTCCATCAAGCCGCTGTGCTGCAACACCAACTCAATGATCTCGCGTAAAGTTTGCCCCTGAGTTTGCTCGCGCAACACATCCATCTTGGCCACGAAGCCGCCAAGCGAAGTGCCTGCCTTGCCAGTGACCACGCTCACTGCATCATGCAGCGAGCAGCCCGAAGCGCGCGCCGCGTCTTGCAGCTGCTCAATGCTTCTTGCGCCAATGCCGCGCGGCGGAAAATTGCACACGCGCATGAAGCTCGTATCGTCATGTGGATTCTCCAAGAGCCGCAAATACGCCAGCGCATGCTTGATCTCCGCACGCTCGAAAAACCGCAAGCCGCCATAGACGCGATACGGAATGCCGGCGTTAAAGAGCGTGGTTTCAATCACGCGGCTTTGCGCATTACTGCGGTAGAGAATCGCGATTTCGGAATGTTTGAGCCCCGCCTGAGTACCGTTATCGCGCAGCAAATGCTTAATTTCTTCAATCAGCCACTGTGCCTCAGCATAGTCGCTGTTGCTCTCCTGCACGCGCACTGGCTCGCCCACGCCTTGCGTCGTACGCAAATTTTTTCCCAAACGCTTGGTGTTGTGGCCAATCAAGTGGTTTGCGCTGTTCAAAATATGCGCAAAACTGCGGTAGTTTTCTTCGAGCTTAATCTGCTGGTGCACGCCAAACTCGCGCACAAAATCGGCCATATTACCCACTCGCGCACCGCGAAAGGCGTAGATGCTTTGATCGTCGTCACCTACCGCGAACACACTGGCCACGTTAATGTAATTGCTACCAATTTTATAGCTTCCCGCGCTCGTATTGTCTTGGCTCCAGCCTGAAAACATCTTGAGCCATGCGTACTGTAGCTTATTCGTGTCTTGAAACTCATCGACCAAAATATGCTTGAAACGCCGCGCATAGTGCTCGCGAATCGGCGGGTTGTCTCTTAAAAGCTCATAAGAGCGCAGCATCAGCTCACCAAAGTCCACCACGCCCTCACGCTGGCATTGCTCCTCATAGAGCGCATAAAACTCCGCCTTCTTTTTCGTTTCATCATCGCGTGCCTCAATATCACTCGGACGCAAACCATCCTCTTTGGAACCACTGATGAACCATTGCAATTGCTTGGGCGGAAAGCGTTCTTCATCGACATTGAACTGTTTCATCAAGCGCTTGATTGCCGAGAGCTGATCTTGCGTGTCGAGAATTTGAAAGGTGGAAGGCAAATTCGCCGATTTCGCATGCGCCCGCAAAAAGCGATTGCAAAGCCCATGAAACGTTCCAATCCACATGCCGCGCACATTCACGGGCAGCATGGCGCCCAAGCGCGTGAGCATTTCTTTGGCCGCCTTGTTGGTAAACGTCACCGCCATCACACCGCCGGGCGAGATTTGGCCAGTTTGCAAGAGCCAAGCAATGCGCGTGGTCAGCACACGGGTTTTGCCTGAGCCCGCGCCAGCAAGAATCAGAGCGTGCTCGCTGGGCAGCGTAACTGCTGCGAGTTGCTCAGGGTTGAGATTATTCAGAAGCGGCAATGATGCCGAGGATGGCGCTTGAACAGGAGATTCAAATAACATCCCCTGATTGTCGCTTTTTTAGACTCATCAGCGCAGTTTAGACAAGCGATCTTTCGCGGCTACTGCCGCCTCAGATTGTGGGTACACCTTGATTAAATCTTCTAGGGTTTTGCGGGCAGCGCGGGTGTCTTTGAGCTCGATTTGACTGTTAGCCAAGCCAAGAGCTGCCTCGGGCGCTTTTGGATGCTCCGGTGCGGCGGCAATCAAGCTGCGAAAGTGCGTCACGGCCTCTTTGTAATCCTTGGTCGCATATTCCGCATTGCCGAGCCAAAACAGTGCCGTTGGCCCGTAGCCGCTTTGCGGATAGCGGCGCACAAAGTCGGCAAATGCATTGGCCGCCGCCGCGTAATCGGGTTTGCGAAACTGTGCAAAGGCTGCATCATAATCGCGCTTCTCTGCCGGCTCTGCATTGAACTCGCGACCATCTAAATTCACTTTCACAGGCTCAAAGCGGCGCACGCGCTCGTCAATGCCTTGCGCCATGTCTTTTTGGCGGCGCTGCATTTCGGCCACATCACGCGCGAGCTGCTCATCTTGCCCTCGCATGCGAGCGAGCTCGGTGCGCAGTGTTTCGATTTGATTTTGCAAATCGAGCAGGCTGCGGCGCAGCAGGGCATTGCTTTCCTCGGACGCTTGAGTTGCGCTTCTTGCAAACGTTTGAGATCAGCATTTTGTGCATCTGTGGCTTGGCGGTTTAGATCGACGCGGGTGCGCAAATCCAAAATCGCCTTGCGTGCCTCTTCATCGTCAAACAGTCCCGCATAGGCAGGAAAAACCGCTAGATTTAAGACAAAAATGACCACTAGCCGGCATAGAATATGCGCGGAGTGCTTCCAAAATGATAGCGATTGTAAACTGTACAGCATAGTCATTTACTTCTTCGTGAAGTGCAAAAAAGCTTTGTGTGTTCAACGATAGGTGAGTTCCGCGCGGCGATTCTTTGCAAACGCCTCCTCCGTCAAAGCCGAATCAATTGGTTTTTCTTTGCCAAAACTCACGGCCTCTAGCTGCGCATCGGCCACACCTAAAAGCGTGAGCGCTCGTCGCACGGCTTCTGCTCTTTTTTGACCCAGCGCTAGATTGTATTCGCGCCCTCCGCGCTCATCGGTGTGACCTTCCAAGTTGAGCTTACGGGTTTTGTTGGTCGACAAAAAACGTGCATGCGCATCAATCGCGCCTTGGTATTCTGGTTTGATGACGAAACTATCGTAATCAAACAAAATGACTTTTGCCGCTCCAGCCGGGCCTGCGATATCTGAGGCGGTCGTGCCAATTGCCACAGGTTCGACTGCGCGCTGGCTCACGCCGGTTTGTGTGCTGCCGGGCGTGGTGCTTGCCACAGCCACGGGCGGGCTCACAGGAACAGATTTGGCATCCGTCACAGCTGTCTCATCCAGCTTGACGCTGGAACCACAGGCACTCAAAGCCAGCAAAGCGCCGGCCAGCAATGCGGCCAGGGTCATACGTGTTCGCAACATCATTTCAATCTCCATGAAAAATTCATCAGTCAAAAGACACAACAGCTCGATCAGATCTTCATTTGCCCCACTGAGGCTCACGAATATCACCGCCCTGCGCCGACAGGCGCGCCTTGATACGACCATCCAAACTAGTGGTCATCAACGCTTCACGTCCGCCTTGGCGCGTGGCATACAAAATCACTTTGCTATTGGGTGCGAAGCTTGGGCGCTCATCGGCGCTGGTATCGGTGAGCGCCGTCGCCCCCGAGCCGCCCAACTCCATCACATGCAACTTGAACTCGCCTGCCACGCGCGAAATGAACGCCAAGCGCTTGCCATCAGGGCTAACGGCTGGGGAAATGTTGTAATTACCGGTAAAACTCACGCGCTCGGCGCGACCTGTATTCTCGCCAGAAGCACTCATCCGATAAATCTGCGGCGCACCGCCTCGGTCGCTGACGAAATAAATGCTTTTGCCATCGGCTGAATACACGGGTTCTGTGTCAATACCGCCCGATTGCGTAAGCCGGCGCGGCTCGCTCATGCCGGCGCTATCCATCGCATAAATTTGCGAATTGCCATCGCGGCTCAAAGTGATCGAAATTGTTTTGCTATCGGGCGACCAAGCGGGTGCACTATTCGAGCCCCTGAAATTCGCAAGCAAGCGGCGGCGGCCTGAATTGACCTCGTGCACATACACTACAGGTTTGCGCGACTCAAACGATACATACGCTAGCTGCGCTCCGTTGGGCGACCAACTGGCCGAAATGATAGGCTCAGGGCTGGCTAAGGCACTTTGTGCGCTCTCGCCATCTGAATCAGCAATCCACAGGTTGTGCCGCTGCGCTACGCCTTGTCCGCTTTTGGTCACGTAAGCGATGCGGCTCGAAAAATAGCCTTTTTCGCCCGTGAGTTTCTCGTAAATGAAATCGGCGATGCGGTGCGCAGCTAGACGCAAATCACTGGCAGGCACAGCATAGCTTTGTGCGCCCAAATCCTGCCCGCGCACCACGTCCCACAGACGAAAGCGCACATCAAAACGGCCATCGGCCAGCCGCGTGGTACTGCCGACGACCAAATGATCGGCGGTCTTTTGCCGCCAAGGGCTCATATCGGGACGACTGGATTCGTCGAGCTGGCTACCGCTCGTATCAATTGATTTGAACTGCCCACTGCGCTCCAGATCAGCCATTACAATCGCGCCGATTTTTTGCGCAGAAGCATCGTCGCCACGGAAAGCAGCCACGGCTATCGGCAGCTGTGTCACGCCCACCCCAGAGATTTCTACGCGAAACTGCGCAAGTGCTGTCAACGGGCTCGTTGCGGCAAACAGCAGGCTCGTTTTTAGGCTGGATCGGCGGGAAATAGAGTCAGTAAAAATCATGAGGTAGGCGCAATTAAAGTCTCAGACGATAATCCTACCGCATGAGTTCCGTTTTGCACTCCCATAAACCCAGTATTTCGTTTCACGGTGCTACTGCCTGAAACCATTGCTACCGATTCATGAGCACATCTCCAAGTTCCGAAACTCAAGGCTCACAAGGCAGATTGATGGATCTCCTGCGGCGTTTGCAACCCTACTCGCAAGGTTCGGGCAAGTATCTCTTGTTGATTGTGGTGTCCATCGTGGCCACAGCGGTTACCGAACCCTTGATCCCTGCCATGATGAAACCCTTGCTGGACAAAGGCTTTGGCGCGGATCGCATCGCGCTGTGGATCGTGCCAGTGGCCTTAATTGGCGTATTTGCACTGCGGGGTTTGTCCTCTTTTTTAGCAAAGTATGCCACTGCCGCGCTGGCCTACCAAATGGTGCAGCGTTTGGCCAGTGCCCAATTTTCTAGCCTGCACAGAGCGCATCCGAGTTTGTATACCCAGCAAACGGCCAGCAGCTTGGTCAATACCATGGTCTATGAGGTGCAGACAGGAGCTACGCTCATGACGGGGGCTTTGCTCAGTCTCGCCAAAGATATTCTGGCCGTGATCGCGCTGCTAGGGTATTTGTTGTATCTGAACTGGCAGCTCACGCTGATCGCCCTGTCGGTTGGGCCCGCGATTGCTTGGGTAATTCGCATTCTGTCCAAACGATTGCATCGCTTGACCAAACAAAGCCAAACCGCCACCGATGAACTAGCTTATGTGGTGGAAGAAAACGTGCTCGCATGGCGTGCCGTGCGCTTGCATGCGACCGAGAAGCCGCAAAAATTGCGCTTTGAAGATTTGGCCTATCAACTGCGCCGCCTCGCTGTGAAATCTACTGTGGCTACTGCGGCCATGATGCCGATTACGCAAGTGCTGGCTGCTGTTGCTCTGTCAGCCGTGATCTGCGCTGCCCTATGGCAAAGCGCCAGTACGGGCGAGACAGTAGGCGGTTTCGTGGCTTTCGTCACGGCCATGCTGATGCTCATTGGCCCGTTGCGAGGTTTATCGGAAACCAGCGGACCCCTCACTCGCGGCATGGCAGCGCTGGAGCGCGGGCTGGATTTGATGCGAGATACGCCGCAGGAAACAGGCGGCACGTTCACTCCAGAGCGCAGCCAGCCAATGACCATCGAGCTGCGTGATGTCTGCTTGTATTACCCCAACGCAGAAACTGCCGCTTTAGACGGCTTGACTTTGCACATCGCAGCAGGTCGCACCATCGCCTTAGTCGGCAGCTCAGGCTCGGGCAAAACCAGTCTCGTGAATTTGCTGCCACGCTTTGTCGATGCGACGCAAGGCCAAGTCATCTTAGGCGGTGTCGAATTAAAGCAATGGAATTTACAAGCTTTGCGCCATCAGTTTTCCTTCGTCAGTCAAGACGTGGTGATGTTCAGTACAACAATTGCAGCAAATGTGGCCTTAGGCGAAAAGCCCGACGATGCGCGGGTCATGCAAGCCTTGCAGGCGGCACACTTAGGTGATTTTGTACACAGCTTGCCGCAAGGCATTCATACCCAAGTCGGCCACAACGCCAGTATCTTAAGTGGTGGCCAGCGCCAGCGCTTGGCGATTGCCCGCGCCATATACAAAAACGCTCCGATTGTGGTGTTAGATGAGGCCACGTCAGCGCTTGATACCGAATCTGAATTGGCTGTGAAACAAGCCTTGGCCACGCTCACAGCAGGCCGCACCACACTCATCATCGCGCATCGACTGTCTACTATTGAGCATGCAGATGAGATTGTGGTGATGCACCAAGGCCGCATGGTTGAACGCGGCACGCATGCGCAGCTACTCAAATCGCAAAGCCACTATGCGCGACTGCATCAATTGGGCGCAACCTAAGAGTCTGGGCGGTTATGGCCAAATTTTTCTGCCACCCAGACTCCTAAGGCTTACATTGCCTCTACCCAAGGCAAATAGATTGTGAATTCAGAGCCCTTCCCCAAAGCACTTTGAACCAGAACGCTGCCACCATGCGCGCGCGCCGCACGATCCACAATCGCCAAGCCTAAGCCCGTGCCTGGAATCGTATTGGCATTTGAGGCGCGGTGAAAACCTTCAAACAAGCGCGGTAAATCTTCAGGTGGAATTCCCATGCCTTGGTCACGTACGGAAATTTTTAAGCGCCAACGCATGCCTTCTTGCTCAGCTGCTTGCACTTTTGCCATTGAAACGATCACTGGCGTGCCCTGCGGCGAATACTTGCTAGCGTTGGTAACGAGATTGATTAGCATTTGGCCGAGTAGCATTTCATCGAGCATCAGTCGCGTTTGCGCGGTAACGGGAGGCTCTAAATGGAGCGATACCAAATGGTAACGATCTTGTGCAGCTTGCGACTCATGCAACAAGCCTTGCACGCAATCGCGCAGTATCACTGGCTGCGGCGAGCACGCCGTTTTACCAGCCTCCATGCGACCGAAGGCAAGGAAGCTCTCCATCATGCCCTGCATGCGTTGCACGGCACGCTGAATATCTGTCAATGCATCCATTCGCTCTTCGTTAGACAAACGCTCATTGTAGTGTTGCAAAAGCTCTGAACTGGTTTGAATCAGTGGCCAAAGGCGTACGGAATTCGTGTGAAGCCATCGAGACAAAGCGTGTTTTTAAATCGCCGAGTTCCTTTTCTTTGGCCAAAGACAAACGCATCTTGTCTTGCGATTCGCGCAATTCAGTGATGTCGGTCAAAAAGATTAAGACACCCAAGCGGCCATCCCATTCCAGCATGGAGCCATGCAATCGAACCCAATTGATTTTGCTGCTCTCGTTGAGCCTCAAGCTTGGGGGAGTGATGGTACGAAGCACCACGGTACGATCGGGATCACCAGCAATCATTTGCTTGCGACGCAACAAAGCGAAAGCCCGGTCATCGGGATGCAGCAAATGCACCGATTCAACATGCAAGAATTGCGGCTCACTCAAACCAAAAAACCGCTGCGCCGCCGGGTTGGAATACACCACCACACGATCCAAAATAAAGATCGCGCATTGATCCGAGTTATCCACGAGGGCGCGGTATCTCGCTTGCGAGCGTAGTAGGGCTTCATTCATACTGGCAAGTTGCGAGGTGTCGCGCACACTGGCCACTGACGCAGGCTGGCCATTGAGCATGACAGGACGTCCCGAAATTTCCACCGTCACAAGCGAGCCATCCGCACGCGGCAGTTGCGCGGGATAAACATGTTCTTTGCCTAAGTGCATATGCTTTTCTGCAAAATCCCAATCGTTCTTTTGAAACAAATGACTCGCGCGCATGCCAATCAACTCTTCGCGCTTTTTCCCCAGCATCCGAATAAATGCCTCATTGCAATCGAAGATGATTCCCTCACGGTAAAACACAATGCCTTCTGTTCCCGCTTGAACAAATCGCTCAGCTCGGGCATCACTCTCGCGTGCCGCTTGCTGCGAACGGTATTGATCCGTCACATCATCAATAAACACAAAATTACCAATGATTCGCCCATCAGCCTGCGCATTTGGTACAAGATGTACCTCAATCCAACGAGATATGGGCAAACCTGCATCTATCTCCCGCACATACCGAACTGCCTCGCCCGCAAGCACTCTTTGGGCGTAGGGCTCTACTACCTGCCAGCCCGCCTCACCAACCACATCACGTATATGCTTGCCTTGCATGGCTTGCACCGTGGTGTGATAGGCCAAAGCATAGGCGTGGTTGGCAAAAACGCAGCGGTTGGAAGTATCAAAATAGCCCACAATACCGCGCAAATGATCAAGCAATGCATGCAGATGCGAGGGGTTGAGGCCACGCGGATCGTTAGCCGATGGATAGGATGAAGAGACCGATGATGGATCAGACAGAGTTGGTAACTGCATACTTTTCAGTCTAACATTGAGCCATCTAACTGTCATGGAGCTTTTGGCATGCATCGAATTTTGGTGGTGGACGATGAAGAAGCGATCCGTAAAAATATTGAACGCCTATTGAGCCTAGAGGGCTATGAAGTCGCTACCGCGCCCAATGGTCAGCATGGCTTAGTAATCGCACGCTCGATGCTGCCTGATATTGTGATCACCGACATCAACATGCCAGCTATGGACGGCTTTGCCATGTTAGATGCCTTACGGCACCACCCCGAACTAGAGCGTTGCATCGTCATCATGCTGACGGCCGCAGATGAGCGCGATAGCATGCGTCGGGGTATGCGTTTAGGTGCGGACGATTATTTGACCAAACCCTTTCGCCGCGAGGAGCTGCTTGACAGCATCCACTCGCAGCTCAAAAAACTTGATCGTCACAACCGCGACAAGGAGCATGCGGTTGCTCGCGCCACAGCTTTGTCAGAAGAAAAAACACGCGAGTTTTCCGTGAGCAATTTGCGGCCTCAAGTTACCCTAATTCAGATTTTCCGAACTTCGGCATCCCCAGCTTAGGCAATTCCTCATCGGGTTTCAATGTGATGCACTCAGCAGCCACAGAGCCGGCTCAAATCATCACGGCAACAGTGATGTTTGCAGATATTCGCAATTTCACAACGATGGCCGAACGCCTGAGTGCCGCAGAATTGGCCACAATGTTGGGACGCTATTTCGAGTTAGCTTGCCGACCCGTGGTGGCTTTTGGTGGTAGTCATCTGAAGATGCTTGGTGATGGACTTCTGGCTTTGTTTGAAGACAAAGCTTCCGATTGGGATCAAGAGCTTTCGCATGCACAGAGAGCACTTGCCGCTGCTTTTGGCATCCAGGAAGCTTTAGGTAGCTTTAGGCAATGGATGGACAAGCAATATGGCCAACGAGGGTTGCCTGAATTCAATGTGGGCGTTGGTCTGCACAGCGGCGAAGTCACATTAAGCCGATTGGGCGGCGCTGATTCACCCGAAGTCACTGCTCTCGGCGATTGCGTCAACATCGCTTCACGCCTGCAAGCTGTAGGCAAAGAATTGGGCTGGCCAACGGTCGCAAGTATGGATACCGCACAACTGGCAGGTGCGAGCCTCATGATTGGCGCTCAAGAAACGGTGAGTCTGCGTGGACGCGAAAAGCCTGTGGCGGCCTGCGAAGTGCTCAAACTTAACGCGATTCCATCTCTCTCGCAAACGCATGCGCCCCAGCATGCGCCCTCTGCCGCCTTGCAAACCGCCGCCCAAGAAAACTCAAAAATGACGGCACGCGCAGCCAAAGATGCACTCAAAGAATCCTTATGGAGCTTGCAATCAGGCAGCTTCCAATCCATGCAACAAAGCTTTCGTGGCTATCAAATCGTTCGCAAATTGGGCGAGGGAGGAATGAGTGATGTGTATTTAGCTTATTCCAACGCACAGAAAGCAGAAGTGGTTCTCAAAGTGCTGCGCACCTCTCTGTCCAATGACGCAGAAATGCTGCGCCGCTTCATCCAAGAATATGCAGTACTGGCGAATTTGAACCATCACCATGTCTCTCGCATTTACGACCAAGGCTTTACCGACGACTATGCCTACATCGCTATGGAATATCTATCGGGCGGCACTCTTAAAGCCGAAATTCGCGCTAGGCATGTTGCAGGCAATTCATTTTATGGAGAGCCATCACTAGTGCATGGTCGGGTGATTGATTTGTTACGCCAAATAGTCAGCGCACTCGATGCTATCCATCGCCTTGGCTTGGTGTATCGCGATTTAAAGCCAGACAACCTCATGTTCCGAAGCCAAGGGGGCGAATTGGTCCTCGTAGATTTCGGCATTGTGAAGAATATTGGCGAACACACGGGTGCTCTGCTGTCGGAAAACTTGGTGAGCACGGAACATGGACAAGTGATCGGAACGCCGTATTACGTAAGCCCTGAGCAGGCCACCGGTAAGGAGGTCACGCATCGCAGCGATTTTTACAGCCTAGGTGTGATGCTGTATGAAATGCTCACAGGTACACGACCGTTCCGCGGTGACTCACTCAACGAATTACTTGCCAGACACCTGCATGCTGAGATTCCTCGTCTGCCTCCTGAGCATGCCGTTTTCCAAATGCTGCTGGACAGTCTCATGGCTAAGCAAGCTATTGACCGCCCCGCCGATGCAGCGGGGATCTGGCGCGGGCTTGACATCCTGGCGCAAAAAGTGGGCTACATGCCCAATGCGCGAATTCATTAGGCAGTATGGCGGCTCAGTGTAGAAGCACAGGTCAAGGCCGCTCAATCCTAGGCAAGCAATCTCTCATGACTTTGAGCAGCTCGGCGATTTTGACGGGCTTGTGCAGCAATCTGGTGGTAACTTCGCTTGGTGCTTGTGCACGCAAACGCGCCATACTGGCAAGCTCGGCCACCGCGCCGTCACCGGTGAGCACAATCGCTGGTAGTTTTTCAAACTGCGGCAGTTGTCGCACGGCTTCAATCAATTGAGCCCCATTGCCTTGATCGCCCATGCGGAAATCAGTGAGCAGTAAATGGCAGGTATTGCCCGCAAGCAACCAAGCCATTGCCTCATGGGAGCTTTGACAAGCCTGAACTTCCCAGCCATTCATGCGCAGCAAACTACTGGTTAGTCGTAGCAAACTACTATCGTTTTCTACATAAAGTAAATTCAGGCGACCAGTTGTCTTAGCCTCAGCCGCGACTACTCGATCGTGATGATGGAGGTTCGACGGCATGATGACCGGCAATAACTTTTCAGTGCGCACAGTGCACTCAAGCTTGATCCAGAACGTGCTCCCTCGTCCTAGCGCAGATTGCATACCCAAGGTTTGCCCACCCAAAGCAGCCAATCTTTTGACTATGGCCAAACCTAAGCCCAAGCCTTGCGTGTGATCCTTACTTTGATGAACTTGATAAAACTCATCAAAAATTCTCGACTGCTCAGTAAACTCGATGCCAGCGCCGCCATCTCGCACCTCAATGCGTTGCCGTTGATGCCGCCAGCCCACCCAAACAGCGGCGCCTTGGGGCGTATGCTTGATCGCATTACCCAGTAAATTCGCCACCATTCTCTCTAGCGCCAAAGGATCAGCCCAAACGGCCTGTAAAGACGAGCCAAAGCGCAGGCGCACGCCCTTGTTTCGCGCCAACATTTCAAACCGCGCTTGCAAACGCGCAAACAATTCATTCAAGGCCACTGCACGAGGCTGCAATTGCACGCTGCCTGCTTGCAGGCGCGAGACTTCGAGCACTTGCTCAAACAAAGCGTGTAGCGCATCCATGTTCACATCTAAATCATGAATCACACGCAGACGCTGCGCATCATCGGCGCCAGGGATGCGCAAAGCCTCTAGCAGCATTGACATGGCTTGCAAGGGTTGGCGCACATCGTGGCTAGTTGCTGCAAAAAATCGAACTTTCGCATCATGTGCAGCTTGGGCTCGTTCGCGCTCGCCCTCAAGCTTTTTCGCCAGTTCGTTGAGCTGAAATTTTTGATAAATCGATAACTGAAGTCGCTTACTGTACATGCTGCTGTAGCTAAGTACGCCTACAAAATAAAATACGAAAAACCCTGCGATGGCCCATTGCGCGGGTTGTCCGCTCACAGCATGCAGCACACCCATCGGGCCAAGCAACACAATTGGATAGCCAATCACCGCAGGCCGGTGAATAAAGTCTGCCACCGTCGCGCCCACCAGATAAATCAACACCATCACACTGGCGATCATGGGCGCACCGAGCAAACTTGAATGCGCTACCACCAAAGCAAGCGCACTGATGCATGCCACCATACCAAAGCTCATCGCACTGGCTTGGCTCAGTTGCTGCACCGACCAATCCCATTGCCCTGCGGCCTCACGTTGCTTGACATGCTTTTGGTACCTTGACCAATGCAGCAACATGACGGTTTGCAGGCAAAGCGTCAGCGCGATCACGCCATACAAAGCCAGAAAATTCACAGTGCCGTGGTACACCCAAGCCACTATCGGCATCGCTGGATAAGTCACCGCAGCGCCGGTTAATGCGTTGCCAAAAATAATGCGAGCGACTTCTGCTTGGGTTCGCGCATCTTGCCGAACCACAGGCCACAGATGGTCTTCATCGTGGATGGCATCGATTTTGCTGTCGCCACTTTCAGCCATGGCCGCCCTCCAAGCTACGAGCCAAGCCAAGACGCGCGCTGCCCCCTTGCAGCAAAACCACCAAGGCCCCAGCGCCGCCCTGCGCTGGCAAGGCTTGCACGAAAGCGATCACTTGATTTTTTTGAATCAACCAACTTTGCACTTTCGGCTTAAGCACCGACACTTTACCTGGCGAGCCTAGCCCCTTGCCGTGCACCACGCGCACACAGCGCAACCCCTGCTTGTGGGCTTCACGAATGAAATGGCCAAGCAATTGGCGCGCCTCATCGGTGCGCGCATTGTGCAAATCCAAATGGGCTTGAACAGACCAATCGCCTTTACGCAATTTACGCACCACCTCCAGCCCCACACCCGGGCGACGAAAGCTCAAGGCTTCGTCTGTATCCAGCAAACTGGTGGCATCCCACTCATCACTGAGCGCTTCGCGCAACACGGCTTGCTCATCGCGCTGGCGCTGCAAGGGAATCGGCGCTGGCAGCTCCACCACCAATCGCACCTTGGGCGGTGGCTGCAATGATTTCACGGGACCCACGGAGCGTGAAAATAACTCTTTCTCTACCTTGGTTTTTTCAATGGCAGCAAGTCGCTCAGCCTCCATTGCTGCTCGCTCTTTAACCTGCCGCTCAATTTCTTTTTTAACGACCCCAAGGTCCGTCAAGCTTTGTATCTTCGTCAAAACACGCCCTCCGACAGCATCGACAGCGATTGCGATGGACTGACGATCACATGATCCATCACTTGAATATCTAGCAACGCCAATGCAGCCTTGAGCTTACTCGTCAGACTGTGATCCGCGTGACTGGGCTCAACTTGGCCACTCGGATGGTTGTGCGCCAGCACCACGCTGTGCGCTTGCCAATGCAACGCGCGTAGCGCCACTTCGCGCGGATATACACTAGTTTGCGTGAGCGTGCCACGAAAAAGCTCTTCCCACGCAATCAGGCGCTGATGCGTGTCTAAAAATAAAACGGCAAACACTTCATAAGGTTTGGCACCAATTTGCAGACGTACAAAATCGAGCAGCGCCGAAGGCGTCTGTAGCACAGGCTTTTCCTGCATTTGCTGCGCCAGCGCCCGGCGTGATAGCTCTAAGACCGCTTGCAGTTCTGCTCGCTTCGCTGGCCCCAAGCCTTTGATGTCTTTCATCGCCTCGGGACTAGCATGCAGCAAGCCTGCGATGCCGCCGAACTTACTCACGATTTCTTGCGCGAGTGCGATCACATTTTTACCTTGCATGCCGGTACGCAACAGCAAGGCCAACAATTCGGCATCACTAAGCGCTCTCGCGCCCCGTGCGAGCAACTTCTCACGCGGGCGGGCATCGGGCGGCAAGGTTTTTAGCAGCATGGTCAGCTTGGTAAAACAAGGTTTCTACAATAGGGGGAGTTTACGCAATGAGCCGCCCCTGCCGAAGGCAACACGATCATATTTTGCAGCCCCACAAAAGTTTATGCCCCTCGTCCAATCCTCCTCCTTCCTCACCCTTCACTACCGCTTGAGCGGCTCGCAAGGCGACATTGTCAACACCTTTGGCGGCCAACCGGCCACTATATCGCTTGGTACAGGGCAATTGTCTGAAGCCGTCGAGCAGCGCTTGCTCGGCTTGGCTGAAGGCACACACACGAGCTTTGATCTGCCCGCAGGTGCGGCTTTTGGGGAGCGTAATCCTGAAATGCTGCAATGGGTGGCAAAAAAACTGTTGGCGCAGCACGGCGATCCGCTGGAGAAATACGCGGTGGGCGATGTGGTGCAGTTTCCTTCACCGCAAAGCCAGGGCAGCACAAACCAGTCTTTTGCCGGCGCAGTACGCGAAGTGCAAGCCGACAAGGTATTGTTTGACTTCAACCATCCGCTGGCAGGACAAGCTGTGAGGTTTGAAGTACAACTGATTGGAGTGTTGTGATGAGCGTGCAAGAAATATTGTTGGCCGAGCCGCGCGGTTTTTGTGCAGGTGTAGACCGCGCGATTGAAATTGTGGAAAAGGCGCTCGCTAAATTCGGCCGCCCAATTTACGTGCGCCATGAAATCGTGCACAACACCTATGTCGTCAATGATTTAAAGGCCAAGGGTGCTATTTTTATTGAAGAACTTTCCGATGTGCCACCCGGTGCAACGCTAGTGTTCAGTGCGCATGGCGTGAGCAAGGCAGTTCAGTGCGAGGCCGAGCAGCGCGGCTTTCAGATTTTTGATGCCACTTGTCCACTAGTCACCAAGGTGCATGTCGAGGTTGCAAAACTAGCCAAAGAAGGTTTTGAGTTCATCATGATTGGCCACAAAGGGCATCCTGAAGTGGAAGGCACGATGGGGCAGCTAACTGAGGGCATTCATCTGGTGGAAGACGTGCAAGACGTAGCGCATGTTGCGCCCAAACAGACCGAAAAATTGGCTGTCGTAACGCAAACGACACTCAGCGTTGACGATACCGCTGAGATTCACAACGCCATCCGCGCCCGCTTTCCCAGCATCAAAGAACCCAAACAACAAGACATTTGTTACGCCACGCAAAATCGGCAAGATGCTGTCAAAGTGCTCACGCAGCAAGTGGATTTGGTGATCGTGGTAGGCAGCCCGACTAGCTCGAACAGCAATCGATTGGCAGAGTTATCGGTCAAACGTGGCGTGCCGGGTTACATGGTAGACAACGCCACTGAGCTGCGCGATGAGTGGTTTAGCGGGGTGACGCAGGTAGGCTTAACCGCAGGCGCCTCGGCACCTGAAGTGCTCGTGCAAGATGTGATTGAACGCATCAAACAATTGGGCGCTGTGAGTGTGCGCAAAATGAATGGGATTGAAGAAACCGTGAAATTCCCCCTGCCCAAAGGGCTCAGAATTGAAGTGTGACAGCGCATGAATCCATCTATTTCACGCTCTGAAATTCATAGCACTTTGCGCAGATTTGATGCTGGCTACCGGCACTTTTTGCACGAAACTCCGTTATTTAAACTGCCCGGTGCTGCTTTGGGTATCTCATGCAAGGAAATTTGGCTCAAGCTTGAACAATTGCAAACCAGCGGGAGTTTCAAAGCGCGTGGCATGCTCAATCGCTTGCTGTCAAATCCCATTCCCAAGAGCGGCGTCATTGTGGCCTCAGGCGGCAATGCAGGCATTGCCACGGCAGCAGCGGCCAAGCTGCTGGGTGTGCCATGCGAAGTCTTCGTACCCACGATTTCATCTCCCGCCAAGCAAGCTCGACTCAAAGCCTTGGGCGCTACGCTACACGTCACAGGTAGTGCCTATTCAGAAGCACTCTGCGCTTGCCTTGAGCGTCAACAACATACCGGCGCACTACTCACGCATGCCTACGATCAAAGCGAAGTGGTGGTCGGTGCGGGCACGATTGCTGCCGAGATTGATACCCAAGCTAATGCAGCACCTGACTCGGTACTGGTCAGCGTAGGCGGAGGAGGTTTGATTGCCGGCATTGCCACTTGGTATGCAGACAGCGCTACGCACGTTATCGCGCTTGAGCCGGAGCTTGCGCCTACGCTGCATGCTGCACGCGGGGCTGGCGAGCCGGTGGATGTTCAGGTCAGTAGTGTAGCCGCAGATGCACTGGGTGCAAAGCGTATTGGCTTCATTGCTTGGAACATCACCCAGCAACATGTCACGCAAAGTTTGCTATTGAGTGATGAGGCAATCATGCAGGCGCAGCGCTGGCTTTGGCAACATTTGCAAGTTGCAGCCGAGCCCTCGGCTGCTCTTGGATTAGCGGCTTTGCAATCTGGCGTGTATCAACCGCGCAGCAATGAAAAAGTTTGCCTTGTGATCTGCGGTGCGAACCTTGATACGAAAGCTTTAGGCCATTAAGCAAGGCTTCGCGAGCAGGTGATTTCAAGCACGAACTGCGTGCAAGCCAAAGTCGTAGTGCAAGACAGCAGCCGATTCACCCTGCCTGAGCCCTACAATACAAGGTTCATGTCAATCGCTATTTCTGTCAATTCCGTCACCAAGCGCTATGAAGGTGTGCGTGGCAACCTCACCGCCCTAGACAACGTCAGCCTCCAGATTGAGGAGGGC